>JBBSJI010000036.1:0-28256 GCA_038257425.1 Chitinophagales bacterium | reverse complement strand
TTGAAATGATCAGACGGGGACGTTAACTCATTTCAAAAGATTGGATGCTTGCAGGCAAACCAAATTGTACAGCAAAGATATTGATAAAAGAATTACAAATTAATGGAAGCGCCTCCTGTGCTTCCCCTCCGGGTATTATTGCCTCTTAAGCTACTGCCTAAAATACCTCCAGTGCCGATACGCAGGCCTGTTAATCCATTTTTACCATTGATAAAGCCTGTTACAATATCCACCCTGAATATTTTGGCAATGTTCTCGAGCCCGGCAAAAACTTCCACATAATTATTTTTTCCATTCACATAAAAGGCATTGCCTCCTGCCACCAGGTTCCAGTTAAGCCGTTTGAACAAGGGAATTTTATTGGTTAGTAAACCATTGAAATGATGCTCCAGGTGTGCGAATGTATAGAATGAACTGGTTGTACTGTTGGCATAATACTTTGCTAATTGAAAACTGTTTACATACTGGCTGGCCCTGGTACTTCGGTTTCCATTAAAGTGCTGGTAATCCTGAATAAAAACAGTTTTAGTATTTAAAAATCCACCAATACCTATTTTGTATTTTAATAAACCGGCCAGTTTAAAATTCTTATCATCATTGATACTGAAACGCCATTTATCAAAATTTGCATCGCTGCCGAAAATATTTTTAATGCCCTTGGTATAATTAAAACTGAATGTTGGATAATTTGAACCCAGCGACATTTTGCGATTTGGATACTGTATATATTTCTGCCCGGGTTTAATGCTGATGTCAAAACTGATAATAAATGCCTGGTGCCCCACAAACTGGGCAGGTATCCTTTCATAAGGATAGTTAGGTGTTATATTGATGGTATCTTTTTTAAAGAATACAAAATCGGTTGTATTGTTAAGTGGTATCCTGTCTTCGTAAAGCGCATTCACATTAAACCGTAATCCACTTTCATAACGCTTGCTGAAATTCACAGCAGCAAAATAATTTTCATAGATCTTCATAAAATTATCGCCCCAGAACAAAGTGTTGATGCTGTTGGTTAATGGGGTAATAGGATTTGCCTTATTGAACTGGTTCACTCTTTTACCGCCCGAAAAGGTCCAGGTCTGGCGCTTTAATTTTTTATCGGTTTCCCAATCCCGCGTACGGAAATAAATATCGGCCCAAACATTAAGATGCGTGTTATTAAAACCATAACGCAGGTTAGGCTCAAAAGAAAAATTTGTCTTTAATTTTTTCAGGTAGCGACTGTAGTATGGGTACATATTTAGCACTAGTCCCTCTACTGTATTATATTCCATGTTTTGTATCAAAGATTCAATACCCCAGATGTGGTTACCATGCACAGTGTATTTTGTGCGGCGAAGTCCCTTCCAGAGTACATCATATACTTTGAGTTTTCCCTGATTTTTATTTAGAGAATCTACAGATGTCTGGCTTAAAACAGAATCTTTATTTGCCAGGAAGACACTGTCCTTCACCTGGTAATCTATTTTCTCTTCGGGCTCCAGCGGTACCGGCCTTATGGTATCCCAATAACTCACCGGCCGCTTATTTACACCGGTATCATAATTGATAATGATCTTACTGAATGTATTCCTGGCAAAGGTTGGATTGATCTTATAATCAGAATAAACAGAAACAAAATTTCCGATAGCATCAATGCCAAAACGTTTAAAATTAAAATGGATAAGCTGGTTCTTCACCCGCCATACTTCATTACCAACAGGTACATGTATCTGTGTTATCTGAAGCGTATCTACAATTTCTAATTGTGCTGTTTTGGTGAGTTGCAGGTCAAAACTATGAATGCGCCAGTCGCCCTCGGTAATATTAATTGTACCGGAAAATACAGGCTCGTAGCTGCGGCGTGGTATTACTTTAATGCTGTTGATCTCTTTACCATCTTCAGTAAAACTACCCAGGTATTTAAACCTGTACATACTGATGGCTGCATCTGCAATAGGTGATACAAAGCCTCTTGGGTTTAACCTGTCGAGAAAAACAGAAACATTATTCTGGTATAAACTGATGAACGTTGGAAAAGTAAATCCAAAACCATCGCTGCCACTAACCCGGCTGCTGATCACTTCCATCTTAAATTTATCGGGTTGCTGTATGTAAACTTTTGCAACAGATTCTGACAGGTAAATTATTCCTTTACGGGAAGAATCAAGGCCCATATCCTTTACATCGGCATCAGGTATTTTACGGCCAAGTATTTTTTTAGGCAGGTTGCGGAGTTTGATCAGATCCTTGGTGTACAGTCCACACTCAAATGCTTTTACCTGTTCATTGTAATAAGATCGTTTTTTTATGGCCTGCCTGATGATATCATAGGCCGGGTCTTCGCCACTCTTTAACACCACCTCGGTCATATCTAATTGCTGGCTGGCTATAATAAAGGTAACTTCCTGATCTTCATTTTTAATAGTAACCTGTTTCTCCTGCTTGGTATATCCTATATGCTGGCAAACCAGTGTATAGGTGCCCGGTGCAACAGTAAAAGAGAATTTTGCTTTATTATTGGCGCTGGCGCCCAGGGATGTTCCTTTAATGGTTACGGATGCATAAGGCAGCAGATCGCCTTTATCTGAAAAAACAGTACCATAAATTTTTTGGGCAGATGAGGTATTGGCAATAAAAATAAAAAAGAAGAAGAAAGCTTTGGGCATAATTTGTTTTGAGTATAACAAATTTAACTTCGATTTTGTTAGTGAAACTCTAAATTTAATTAACGGATTTTTTTATGATTTGGATCTACGCAGATAACTACCTGCCAATGCTGCAAAACCAGCAACCAGTGCAGCAATTAAAGCGGTAGCCAAAATAAGCAAGACCGGGTTATCCATGTTTAAAACAAGCAGCGATACTTTATGTGCCAGGATATGTTCATTATTATTGCTCATCCAGAAACTTAATCCACCCCATAAAACAAACAAAGCTGCAAAGGCCGCAAGAAAAGCCCTGCCAGGCCTTTGGGGTATCAACGCAGCCACAAGAAAAGCGGCAATAGCAATACTCCACCAGGGTAAAAATAAGCAGAGGGCAAAACTTAATAAAGCGGTAACTATAAAAGAGGTGAAAAATTTCATTGTTTATTTTGGTTTAGAAGTTTAGTAGTTTAGAAGTTTAGGATTGATCACAATTGAACTTAGGATTCAGGCCGCTTTAAGCGTCCCGACTCTGTTAAGCAGCATTATTTATTAAAACTCATTTTTGCCAGGATACGCTTATCCCCCGCTTCTTCTTTGGTCATCATCCACAGCGAATAATATTTTCCGGCAGCCCATTGGTCAACAAAATTATCGTAGTATTTACTGCCGGGGTTACCGCTCTGGCCGCCGGGATATACACCATAGGCTTCGGTTTTAGCAGTTAAACTGATCACCATGCGCCAGCTTGGCCCATGATCTTTTTTAGTTGCATTAATTGCCCGGCCTCCGCCGCCAACAGGTAAATTCAACCTGCTGAATGCTGTAAGCTGCCTTGCCAGGTGGTTAATGCCCGCAGCCTTGTATTTTTCCCAGCTTAATTTACCGGCAGCTTCTATCTTTTGTAATTCTATTGCAGCTTTTTTTAAAGCCGATGTTACAGCGTAAGCTAATGTTTCTGTTTCGGGTGTTTTAATATTATCAATGAACTTATAGGCTGAATCTTTTAATATGCCTTCTACCAGGTTACTAAAAAAAGGCCGCATGATAACCTTTGGCGCATCGGCATATTCATCATCATATACTATGTGCTCAAAAATTTTCCAAAACAATTCAAATACCGTTGGGCCTGCTGCACCAACTTCGTTCCTGCAATCCCAACTCTTTAAAATGTTGAAATATTTTTTTTCAGCGGCACTCAATTCTGTTTCTTTCATATTAGCTACTATAAAAGGTTTTGCCATGGCTGCACCTGCATCCAGGTTATCCGTCTGCAAGGCCATCATATCTTCCGGAGTAATATTTGACATTGCACTTAATCGTTTATTGATCACATACCCCCGGTAGGGTGGATAATCTCTGCCTAAATAATACGGGTAATTATTATCATCCACAGGTTTTTGATTGGCACTACTCACAAATCCTCTTTCAGGATTATACTGGTAAGGCACTTCATTTTGCGGTACCATACCCTGCCATAAATAACTGCTGTCTGTACCTGGCATCACAAAATCTCCCTGCCCCTTCCATTTTGCCGGCCACTCTCCCTGTGTACGTATGGCAATATCTCCGCTCTTGGATGCAAACACACTGTTTTGTCCCGGAGTATGCAGGTTTGTTACTGCAGCAGTATAATCTGTATAATTCTTTGCATGGTTAAGCATGTTGAATATCTTCAACTCATTGCTGGCATCATGTGCTTTCCAGCGTACAGCATAATTTTTATCATTTACATTCTTACCACCTGAAAAAGATTTATCATACATAACCGGGCACCAGTCATTGCCCAACTGTACATAAGCAACTGAATCTATAAAATTGTTTTTCCCTTTTATTTTGATCGTGTCTATCCTGAACTTTGTTAGCATCCACTGCCCATTAAAGGAATATTCCCTGCGGGTATCATCCTTAAATGTTATTTCATAGTAATCCCTTACATCACGTCCGCCGTTGGTAAACCCAAATGCACAGCTGTCGTTATACCCAATGATCACACCGGGTGCTCCGGGAAAGCTTACCCCATAAGCATTGAAGGTTGACGTAGATATCTGCACTTCGTACCAAAGTGAAGGCAGGTTTAAACCAAGATGCGGATCATTACATAAAATAGGAGCACCGCTTTTGGTTTTACTACCACTTACAGCCCAGTTGTTGCTGCCATTATTCGGGTCAGGTTTGGATGGTTCAGCAACCTGCAGTTTTTGACCTTTCAAATAAAGTGAATCAACATATTGAGGAGCTTTTGGAAAAACTCTTTGTGTATCATAAATTGTTCCTTTGGGAATAATGGGATCTAAGGAATCCTGTATGTCCGGAAATAATTTTGAGAAATCATCTGCGCTAAAATAATTTTTTGCATTGGTCATTTCAAAATCATTATCCCTACCTGCAAGATCCCAACTCATGTATTTTAAAAAAAGCGAGGTTTTAAGATTGCTCCATTTTTCAGGTCTGTAACCGATCAGTTTATATTCAATGGGTAAACTGCTTTCAGTAAGGGCATCAATATAGGCATTTACTCCTGCTGTATAGGCATCGCACTGCGATTTGATGACAGGATCTTTTTCAACTTCCAGTAATGCAATTTCAGCGGCATATACCATTCCCAGTCTCCTGAACTCCCGGTCATGCTCCAATCCTTTTTCACCCAGTATCTCGCTTGCTCTGCCTCCTGCTGCAAAGGTCTGCAGTTCCATTTGCCATAACCTGAATTTTGCATGCAGGTATCCCTGTACAAAGTATGCATCGTTTTCCTGTTCCGCAAAAATATGTGGTACCAGGCGATCATCCAGGAATACATCAACCTTTCCGTTTAATTGCGGAAATTTAAGATCGGCATTAAAATCCCCAGATGCAGGTTCGGCATTTTGCCAAAAGCCGTGTTGGGGACTAAAAAAAAATCCAAAAGCCGGAGCCTCTTTACCGCCAATAATAAGCCTGGTATTTAAAGTAACAACAAGAGCTGTAGTAATAGCTGCACTGATCAGTAATGGAATAAGTCTCATACAAGCGGTTATTTAGCGTAAAATACTAAAAATACCCCGATTTGTATTAAAATGATAGTGCCGGGCATTTAAAATGATATACAGGTATGCAATTGAATGCTAAATGATTAGAAGCAGATTTATTGCAAAATACACAGTTCTTTTTCCTGTGGTACGATGTTTGTTTAAATGATGATGAGACTTTATTTAAACAAACCTTAAAATCAAAATTACTATGAAAAAGTTCTTATTATTTTTAATACCAGCCATAGCCTTGGTATTATTTATATCATCGTGCAGCAAAGATGATGATAATAACACAAACCCACCCCCTCAAACTGTACAGGGAACATGGACAGGAACAGGACAATATGGAACAGGTGGTGGTAATCCTTCTTATGTTTTCTCAATAAACTTTAAAGCAGGGGGTACCGTAGAAATTGTTGGTAATAACAGCACTGCCATTGACAATGCCACAGGAACATGGGAAATGGTAGCAGACAGTGTGAAAGCAACTTATAAATACGCCTCTTCAAGTGCAATCTATAAGTTATCAGGAAAATACACTGTTGGTGCAACTGTGATGGCAGGTACTATTGGATTGAACCCGGTAACAACTGGCCAGGGTATCTTTACTGTAACAAAGCAATAACAAGTTAAAACAACGAAAATTTATATACCTGGCTGATATATTTTTGCAGGATGGAAAATTTATCTGCCGACATAAAAAATATCTTAGGCTTACAATTACCCAGCGATCCCCGCTGGGTAAATTTAGCCGAACTGGAACTGGAGGAAATATTGACCGATCATGCATACTGTGAGCAGAAAGCAGCTACAACCTGCATATCGTTGATCACAAAAAATCCTGAAAAAGAATTATTAGTTGATGAACTGAGCCCCATTGTTACTGAAGAATGGGGCCATTTCAGGTTGGTGATAGCCGAGCTGAAAAATAGAAATCTTAAACTGGGTAAACAACGTAAAGATATTTATGTAAACAACCTGTTACAGTTTCAGAAAAAAGATGGAAGTCCACAGGAAAGATTTTTAGACCAGATGCTGATAATGGCATTGATAGAAGCACGCAGCTGCGAACGTTTTAAAAGATTGAGTGAAGGGCTGGATGATAAATACA
The DNA here is from genome assembly GCA_038257425.1 of Chitinophagales bacterium. Lineage (GTDB taxonomy): Bacteria > Bacteroidota > Bacteroidia > Chitinophagales > Chitinophagaceae > Ferruginibacter. The sequence goes on along the minus strand of JBBSJI010000036.1, from coordinate 21,504 downwards.
TGCGGAATTTTTACCGCAAATTTATGGAGAGTGAGGCAGGGCATTATACTTTATTCATTACGCTGGCCGAGCATTATATTGATAAGAAAACTGTTAGAAACCGCTGGGCCGAATGGCTGAAATATGAAAAGGAACTGATGAAAGAAATGGAATTGAGGGGCGACAGGATACATTAGAAGCCCCCTCCGCCCCCTGAAGGGGGAACCTGGAGATCAGGATTTAAAGAATTTTTCTTCTTCTTTAAAATTTATATAAGTAAACTGTTCTTGCAGTTTTCTTAATTTCTCTAAATTGGTTTGCAGAAATTTTTTATGCTGATCAGATGTTGGGTTGAATGGCTTGTGATTTTTTGCAGCAACAATAACTGCAATCTCTTTCATCAATTGTTGCGAGGAATCCTCAATACAGGTAGCCATAAATTTTTCCCAAACATAATTGGTGGCAGCATAATTGGGGTGCACCATATCTTCTGCAAAAAAGCGATAATCACGCAGGTCGTCAATAACCAGTTCGTAGGCAGGGAAATAAAAGCAGCTTGTATTTTTTTCTATAAGCTCATGCACTGCCTGTATCAATGTTGCCTTACTGCGGTTGTTCTCTACAAAACCATCTCTTAAATGCCTCACAGGGCTGATGGTAAAAATAATTTTAAGAGTTGGATTAAAAGTCCCAGCCTTTGTAATCATACTTTGTAAAACACTAAAAACTTCTTCAACGGTTAAAAGTTTTTTTACAAATTTATCTGTTGGTACTTTATGGCAATTGGCAACAACTTCATTATTATCGACTTCATAGACAAAAGCCGAGCCCAATGTTATCAATAACCAATCTGCTTTTTTTAAAAACTGATGAGCATTGCTTTGCGAATCATTTATTCCTGCCAAGCATTTTTCTTTATCCGGGTTTGAAAACCTACTGTGGTGCTTCCAACTGTTCCAGCATTCATTCTGGTAAAACAGGTCAGCTTCTATGTACTGTTTATTATCTATATATGACGAAACGGATCTTGAAATACTTATAGGGTTAAATAAAATTCCGTTTGGATTATCAAGAACTGAAAATTTATGATTGGAAAGTTTTGTACCGATCTGTTCGGTAAAACAGGAGCCGATCAGCAATAAATTATGCCGATGGTTTATCTTATTATCAAAAGGCTTGGGAGTAAATTCTAAATGAAAGTCCATAGACACTAATTAAACGAATTACACTAATTACACGAATATAGCTGATGCCAACATACTACACTTTTTCAACGCTTCTTTATCTAAATTATTCAATAACCCTTGCTCTTCAAAATAAGGAATCATCAGTTCTGTATCCATATTGCCCACCAGTTCATCATCTGCCATCGGGCAACCACCAATACCTTTTAAAGCACCATCAAAACGCTTGCAACCCGCCTGTAAAGCCGTATACACCTTCTCTTTCCAGTTTTCAGGTGTTGAGTGCAGGTGAACACCAATTTCTGTACCTGGTAAAGAATCCACCAGGTACTTGGTTACCAGGTATACCTGTTCCTTTGTAGCCAGCCCAACCGTATCGGCAAGCGAAATAATTTTGATATCCATAGCTGTCAGCCTGTTCACCCACTCAAAAACAATGTCTTCATTATACACATCCCCATAAGGATTTCCGAAACCCATCGAAATATAAATAACCAGTTCTTTTTTATTCTTTATACAAAGGTTTTGTATCTCCTCTACCCTGCCCAGCGATTCTGCAATGGTTGAATTGGTATTTCTTTTTTGAAAAGTTTCGGAAACAGAAAAAGGAAAACCAAGGTAACTGATCTCATCATACACAACTGCATCCTGTGCTCCTCTTTCGTTGGCAATAATTGCCAGCAACTTTGTTTTTGAATTTTGAATTTTAACTTTTGTAATTACTTCATTTGTATCTGCCATTTGAGGAATTGCCTTTGGCGAAACAAAACTGCCAAAGTCGATGGTATCAAATCCAACTTTCAATAAGGCGTTAATGTATTCGATCTTTTTTTCTGTAGGAATAAAATGCGGCCAGCCCTGCATGGCATCCCTGGGGCATTCAATTAATTTTATATGGGGTTCATTCATCCTGCAAAAATAATTAAAGCCCGGCTGCTAATTTGATTTTGTCTCTAATGCTGTTAAAAAACCGGTAACGGTCTTTTTCACCAACCTTGCTTAACTGTGTTGACCGCTTAATGAGATTTTGCATATTATCATGAATAAAAGTATTGAACCTGATATCTGCTGTGGATATAAAATTCAGTACACTATGATTTAAAAAAGTCATCTTTTTTAAATCCAACTCCGCAAGAACGCTATTATCTGCTGTTACCAGGTCGTTCCAGAACAGGTTATAAGTTCCTGCCCCTGGCAGCGGCGATTCCCCAACCCTGGACTTTAATCCCCTTTCTGCCTGCAATTCCAGGTGATTAATTAAGGTAAGCAGGGCCAGGTATACTTTCCTGATGTCTTCTTCCGATTCAAACATATTGGCTTCCCGGTAAAATTCGATCTGCCTGATGGTACTATTTATGCTTTCCAGGTTCCATATTTCTGTGGTGGGTATTTTTATATATACCGCTTCAATTTTTTTTCCAATTTCCAGGTGTTCGGGATCGGCTTCCTTTAAAGAAAACTTCATCCCCTTCATATTTTCATACTGCAAAATCGATCTCCGCCACAGAAATGATTTAAAGGCCATTAAATCCGGTACCATAAACTGGTCCATAATAGGTACATCTTTAGCCAGGTAATACAAGTGTTTATGGGTAAAACTGTTTACAAAACTGAGTTGTCTCAGTACATTCTCCATCCATCTTTCGAAACCAAATCCATCTGTTGCCGGGAGTTCACCTGAAAAAATATACGAATCTGATTGAAGGTGAAGGAACTGGTCGATGGAGATTTTATAATGCACTGCCAGGATATGCATTTCATCGAGACTGATTGATTTTTCGCCCCGTATTCGCCTGTAGGCACTATCATTACTGATGTTTAACAGCCCAGCTATCTCATCAACATATGAAATATGCTCAGGCAGTATCGTTTTAATGTGTTGAAAGAATTGTAGCTGTGATTTGTTTGATTCCATGTAAAAAGTTTTGGTAAAAATTGCAAATCAGGCTCCTAATTTATCGCATTCTTTACCAATCTACAATAATCCTTCTGCATTTTTTGCAAAAAAGCAGGCTTTAGTACCAGTTATGGGTAGTAAAGTGCAGTAATTACATATTTGCGCCGGGTTACCAAATTTATCAATTAGGGAAACGCTGATTACGCTTATACTTTTGGATTGTAAATAAGATTAATCATTTAAAAAAACAAATTATGAAAAAGATCATCCTGGTTGCCTTCATCTTAGTAAGTAAAGTATGGGTAACAAACGCACAACCGGTAAACATTGCCTTATTACAAAATGAAACGACATCATCTGAAATACCGGTAAGCAAAATTGATGTAACTAAAAGCCAGGATTTTTTGGCAAAAAATGAAGTCCTTTCTAATCCAAAACCTGAAACCATTTATGATAAAGCCTATTACCTGAAAAAAAGCCGTAATAATAGAATTGCTTCCTTCTGCTTAGTAGGCGGTGGCCTTGTAATTGCCGGTATCGGTGCATTAACTTTTCCAGAGGATTATGATATCATATTTGAGAACAGCAGCGAAAAAGAAAACAAGGCAGATGTAGCTACAGCATTAATTATTGTTGGTAGTGCAGCAATGCTCAGCAGCATACCTTTTACAGTAATGGCATCTGTTAATAAACGTAAAGCCAATGCAATGGTTGCCATACAAAAAACCGGGTCTGGTGTTGTACCTCCCGGTGTGAGTAAAGCTATCCCCGGCATAACCTTGAAAATTGCGATTGGCAAATAACTATAAATTAAGAAGCATTTAAACTAAAAACTAAACATCATGAAAAACATATTTTTTTGCTGACCCTTGTACTTACTGCACAGCTGGCTGCAAAAGCGCAACAGGATAATATATCCACCACAGTAAATAAATACCCGCTTCAATTAACTACATCAGCAGGTATAAATGAATCATTTTTAAGAACAGGTTATGGAGGCGACCTAGTAAAGGATTATGCCTATTACAACCGCCAAAGCAGGAACATGCGGATCACCGGTCTTTCTTTGCTGGGTGCAGGGCTTGCCAGTGGTGTAGCTGGTTTACTTGTCGCCAGTGGTAATAACAATTATGATAGCTATGAAACTGTAGAAAGAAAAGACAGGACCACTGCTACCTTATTAGTGGTAAGCGTTGTAACCGGTTTAGCCAGCATTCCATTTATGATCATAGCGCATGCAAAAAAGAATGAAGCCAGGGCCACTTTATCTACCCAAAAAACATTTATACCGGGCAAAGCTAATACCTATATAACCGGTATCAGCGTATCAGTACCCATTGGAAAATAAATTCTAAAACGATTATTCTTAAACAACAATTTGGTAATGCAATTAAACTACGATTATGAAAAATTTATTTATGATGCTCATTGTAACCTTATTACTGGCATCCTGCAGTACTTATTACAAAACTTCCCTGGCTGGCCCGGCTACATCAACAGGCTTTGATGAACTGAAAAAGAATAACCGCTATTTCATCCTTCGTTCCGGCACTGAAGCATTTACCATGAACAATATTTCATTTAGTACCGATAATAAGATCATGCGATGTACACTTGATAGTTTACCCCAGTACGAACACAGGCTGCATCTTTCAAAAGGACACAATGGTAAAATGAAATATAATAAATCTACTGAAGAAGATGAATCAGTTGTGTTAAATGAAGTTCATGTGTATGTTGATAATATGGGAATTATTGCTGCAGGTCCATATACATTACCAGTTGACAGGATACAAAAAATAGAGGTGCTTGAAAAAGATATAACGAAAACGGCAAAAAGTAAGGCACTTGGGGTGGTGCTTGGGGTCAGCGGCTCCCTCGTGGTACTTATTGGCATTAGCGCTGCTATTGCTTCTTCTATTTCTATTTTTTAACTATTACAAAAAGAAGATCATGGATATTTCAATAGTCATCATCTGCAAAAACGGCTCAGCCCATATTTCCGAAACATTGTCCAGTGTGCAGGGTATTGGTAAGGAAATAATACTCTATGATTCCGGCAGCACTGACGATTCTGTAAACATTGCAAAAAAATACGGAGCCAGCATTGTATATGCCGCATGGGAAGGATATGGTAAAAACAGGTACAAAGCAAGCCAGCTTGCAAAATACGACTGGATACTGATGATAGATACTGATGAAGTTATTGATAATGACCTGAAAAAAGCCATCCTGCAGATTGACCTTGCTCAAACACAGTATGTTTACAACTTCCGTTACAAAAATTATTATGGCTCAAAAGAAATAAAATTTGGCGAATGGGGTAACGACTCTCATATCAGGATGGCAAACCGCAATACAGTTAAAATAGACCAGGAAATTGTACATGAAAAACTGTTTTTACAGGATGGGCTAAAAATAAAAACACTGGATGGGTTTATAAAACATTATACAGTTAGCAATAGTATTGATTATGCCCGTAAAGCAATGGAATATGCCTCGCTATCGGCTGATAAATACCAAACACAAGGCAAACGGGCTTCTTATATAAAGATTTACTTTGCCCCAATTTTTGCATTTATACAGAATTATATTTTTAAAATGGGTTATAGAGATGGATGGAAAGGATTTGTTTGTGCAAGCATGACTGCCTGGTACACTTTTATGAAATATACAAAGTTGAAGGAACTGGAGAAGCAGGCGATCACAGCAAAGCAAAGTGAAAATGGTATAGAGCGGGATATTATACCAGCTATAAAATTAGCTGCCCATTAAAAAGTTAACATTAAACCCTTTGTTTCACCACTTCATACAAAATAATACCCGCAGCCACCGATACATTCAAAGAATCAAAATCCCCGGTCATGGGTATCTGGAATTTTTCGTCGCAGATCTTTAATAGTGCCGGATAGATACCTTTTTCTTCCCCACCCATTACAATGGCGCAGGGTTCGGTAAAATTACACTCGTATGTTTTTTTGCCGGCTTTCATTTCGCTGGCAAATACTTTAATGCCGTTCATGTGCAGGTCATCCACTGTTTTCATCAGGCTGCTCACCCTGCAAACGGCTATCTCTTCCAGCGCACCTGCTGAAGTGAGCACAGCATCCTCATTCAGTGCGCCTACACCTTTATCGGGTATGATGATGGCATTAACGCCAAAGCAGTAAGCACTTCGGGCAATGCCGCCAATATTCCTGATGTCAGTAACTCCATCCAGTATTAAAAAAAGAGGTACCTGGCCATTTTCAACCACAAAAGAGATAACATCCTGCAGATCCTGGTATTGCACTTTCGCTATCAGTGCCACGCAACCTTCATGATTACTTACATTAAAATTGTTCAGTTTTTCAACAGGAACTTTATTAATGGGTGTTTGTGTTTTTTCAGCCAGTTTTTTTATTTCATCAACAACATCTCCATGTACAGTTGTTTGTAAATAAATACGTTCCAGTTGTTTACCGGTTTGCATGGCTTCTATAACGGCCTTGCGGCCTATTACCAGGGTATTTTTTTTAGGACGGTGATGTTGTTGCCGGAAATTTTTCACTTTGTAAATTTAAGTTTAATTATTGTCTGAACGGCGATTGGGAAGGATTAAAAGGATTAACAAGATTTGAAATCCCTTCTAATAAAAAACCATAAGCTCTTTAAAACTTATGGTTTTCACAAGTCCCCCTTCGGGGGATTTAGGGGGCTTTATTTCAATCCAAAAATTTTCTTCACTTCTTTAACTGCATCAAGTTTCTCCCAGGTAAATAATTCTACTTTCAATTTGACTGATTTACCATAAGGCGAAGTAAATATTTTTTCAACTGTTTCGTTCTTACGTCCCATGTGCCCATATGCTGCAGTTTCGCTGTACATCGGGTTACGCAATTTTAAGCGCTTCTCAATAAAGTAAGGGCGCATATCAAAGCAAGACATCTTCATCACTTTATCTGCTATCTGGCCATCGGTAAGATCAACTTTTGCAGTGCCATAGGTAACTACGTTGATACTGGTTGGCTGAGCCACACCAATTGCATAAGATACTTGTACCAGCACCTCATCACATAAACCTGCTGCTACTAAATTCTTGGCTATATGGCGTGTTGCATAAGCAGCACTGCGGTCAACCTTACTTGGATCTTTACCGCTGAATGCACCACCACCATGTGCACCTTTACCACCATAGGTATCTACAATGATCTTACGGCCTGTTAAACCGGTATCGCCATGCGGACCACCAATAACAAACTTGCCGGTTGGATTAATGTGATACTTTATTTTGTTATTGAAAAGATGGTTGTATTTTGGATATTTTGCCTTCACTCGTGGAATTACAATATTAATGATATCCTTTTTGATCTTTGCAAGCATTTTGTCGTCAGCTGCAAAATCATCATGCTGGGTTGAAACCACTATCGCCTCAATTCTTACAGGCTGGTTATTATCATCATACTCTAAGGTTACCTGGCTTTTTGCATCAGGACGAAGGTATTTGATCTGCTTATTTTCCCTGCGTATTGCAGCCATTTCAATTAAAATATAATGAGCAAGATCTAAAGCCAAAGGCATATAGTTATCTGTTTCGTTGGTTGCATAGCCAAACATCATTCCCTGGTCGCCTGCACCCTGCTCTTCTTTTTTCTTGCGGTCAACACCCTGGTTAATATCGGCTGATTGTTCGTGAATTGCAGAAAGGATACCACATGAGTTTGCTTCAAACATGTAATCACTCACAGTGTATCCTATTTTACGGATAACTCCACGGGCAATTTCCTGTACATCCAAGTATGCTTTGCTTTTTACTTCACCGGCAAGAATCACCTGGCCGGTTGTTACTAATGTTTCGCAGGCTACTTTGCTCTGCGGATCAAACGCTAAAAAATTATCAATCAATGCATCGCTGATCTGGTCTGCTACTTTATCAGGATGTCCTTCACTTACCGATTCTGACGTAAATAAATATGGCATATTTTTTTTTTAAGATTGCAAAGATAAGGTTGTATGTGTTAATGAACAAAGTCCTCCCGTTTTTTTGGGAGGACTTTGATCTTTATTGTATAGCTATTAAAGTTTAGAATATACTATTCTTAACCTCAGCTTATAATTAGGGTTTGATCCGCTGCCGATCCTTACCCTTCCGTATGCAATATTATTGTTGTAAGGAATGTATTCTCTGGAATACTGAGGATAATTGATATTAAAAGGTGCATACAAACGCATATCATAAGCATAGGTACGATCAGTTACAATTTGCTGTACATACCTGGAAATATTAAAGTTGTAATACTTGATCGGGTTGCCAAAAGCATCAGATTTATCTCTTCTAAAACCACCAAAGTATAGAAAGTCAAATGGACGGGCAATATAAGGTATGAGAGTTTTAAAATCAGGATCGTACAATACTGCTGTATTCAGGTCAAAATAAATAGGCTTCCATTTAGCCGTAACTCCCGTATCCTTCAAATCTAGATAAAGGAAAGGAGGTGCAGCAAGCAGAACATCAAGTACCGGATCCGTAGGTATCTGTTCTATTATTATTTCTGCACGGTGAATAATTCGGTTAGATAAACCGGCAAGACCCGGAATATTGAGGTTAATAAATGTACCCGGCGCAGTTTGCAGGTAATGCTCAGTTGATGCCGGGTTACTTATAGGGTAACCGGTTCTGTTGCGTAAAATATAATTACTAGTGGCCGATACCGGCCTATTTGCAGCCAAGCCAGAAAAAGTAGGATTTAACCTTAATGAACTGTAAACAGAATCAACCTTACCGTTGTTCCTTCTTCTGTAGTGTACCTCCAGCTTGGTAGCTGTATCGGCAATATTTATATACATTAATCCATTACCGCCTCCATTAGCCAATACGGCTATACCATTATAAAACCGGCGGTAAATAGAATCAGAATAAAAAGCATTATTGATACTGTTTGAGGCAATGCTGTCCCTGGCAAACAATTGTGCAGCAAATGAAGTTGAAAGTTTGATCCTGATCTGGAAACGCACAGAATCTCTGCCATTATTTAATTTAATATAATTACCAAGTGTGCGTACATCTATATTGGCACTCCCTATCAGGTTTCCTGTAACAGGCTGATAGTTGGTAGGCTTTTCTATAAAAACAGAATCCCTGAACATAAAATCATTTACTTCCCGTACATCAAGAGAAACAGGTATTGTACTATCGCCCCAGAATCCTGTATACTTTAAACAAAGAACAACAGAGTCGAGACCTGCGCCAAAGCCATTGATGGTATCACCTGCATTACCGAAAAAATAAGGGTAAAATGCCGGCTTCAGTTGCATGAAAATACTGGCATTGGTTTTACCAAACAGGGGGTCATTATTAATAGCACCTAATGCATGATCATCATACTTACTGATATAAGTCGAGTCATTAAAGAATCCCTGTGTGGAATTGATGTTGAGGATCGTATCGAATGTATTAACATTATCAACTGCCGGTAATACATCGCTGCCGATATCGGTAGTGTCTAACTTCGTACAGTTCCAGCCAAATAAAGAGAAAATAGCGATGGCAGTGATTGCCAGGGGTAGAATACGTTTTTGCACAATAATAATTTTATGAAAGCTGTTAGATTTTCTACTTTGCAAGGTCGGAATACAATTGCAAATAGTCTGTTAAATCACTTTCTGCATCATATTTTAGAATTTTTTTCCCTTTTACTTTCGCAAACTGGTCAGCAAGTTTTTTATCAACCTTATCTGCACCAAAAGTAACGGCATCAGCATAAGTAGCGCCACCATTAAACATGGCCACATTATTCATATCCTTAAAAGGCTCTAATTCTTTTTTAGTTACCGCATCATTTATAGCAGCCATTTGTAAGAAATCTTTTTCCAACTTTTCTTTAAAAGTAGTTTCACCAATGGTGTAAACTATTTTACTGTTACTGAAAACCGGTTCTTTTTTATAGGCGTTCTTAATGAACATGGGAATAAGGCCTGTCATCCAGCCGCTGCAATGAATAATGTCGGGGGGCCATCCAAATTTCTTCACCGTTTCAAGGGCTCCCTTGCAGAATAAAACTGTTCTTAAGCCATTATCATCAAACCACTTTTCCTTTTCATCAGTAAAAATGGATTTCCTTTTAAAGTAATCGTCATTATCCAAAAAATATATCTGTAACCTGGCATTGGGTAGCGAAGCCACTTTAATTACCAATGGATAATCATCGTTATCAATTGTTACATTAATACCCGAAAGCCTAACCACCTCATGCAGGCGATGCCTTCTTTCATTGATTACGCCAAACCTGGGCATAATGCAACGTACTTCCATTCCGCTGTCATTGGATTTTACTGCCAGTTTGTTAACGATCTCTGCAAAATCTGTAAGTTCCAGATAAGGCGACATCTCGTTGGCAATAAATAAAATTCTTTTCTTTGTACTCATTTACACGATGTTTGTTGCTGCATGAAGTTTTAAACGGAGTGCAAAACTAAGCTATTTTTTCGGGAAAACCCGCTTGTACAGGCATTTGAAGTGTAATTGCTACAATATGATACTATTTAAGAAATCGACTGACATACACGCCTACCTCTTAAAAATGAAAGATGAAGACAGAACTATCGGCTTTATTCCTACTATGGGGGCCTTGCACCAGGGCCATATTTCCTTATTAAAAACTTCTAAAAAGACTGATTCCCTTTCTATTTGCAGCATTTTTGTGAACCCTGCCCAGTTCAATGATCCCAAAGATTTTGAGAATTATCCCAGCACTATTGAGAAAGATATTGATGCATTGGAAAAAGCAGGCTGCGATATTTTATTCATGCCATCGGTAGCAGAAATGTATCCTGATGGAACAGGTAATGCCCCCGCTTACAACCTTGGTTATTTAGAAACAGTGCTGGAAGGTAAATACAGGCCCGGGCATTTCCAGGGAGTATGTATCGTGGTTCATCAATTATTGAAGATCATCCCGGCTGATGAATTATACCTGGGCCAGAAAGATTACCAGCAATGCATGGTTATAAAGAAACTGGTTGGGCTTACCCAACTGGATACAAAGATCAATATCTGTCCAACGCTCAGGGAAGCTGACGGACTGGCCATGAGCAGCAGGAACATGAGATTACAACCTGCAGACAGGAAGCTGGCCTTAAAAATTTTTGAGGCCCTCTCCTTTTTAAAAAACAATATTAAACCCGGCGATCTTGCAGCATTGAAAGAAAGAGCAGTTATTATGTTAACCGGTACCGGGTTTAAAGTTGATTATGTAGAGATCGCCGATGCCGATACATTAGAGATACTCAGCAATTGGGATGGAGCTACAAAACTGGTTGCCTTAGCCGCAGCTTTTTTGGGTGATGTGAGATTAATAGATAATATGGTACTTAATACTTGATTCTTGATACTTGATTCTTGATTCTTGTTACTTGATTCTTGATTCTTGATACTTGATACTTGATTCTTGATTCTTGTTACTTGATTCTTGATTCTTGTTACTTGATACTTGTTACTTGATACTTTTCATTATTGCAAGATTCAAATTTTTCATTTTTGACTTTACTGTTTTCCCTTCGTAATTTGTAAAAAATTATGCGTAAACCGTTTTTTGCCATATTACAATACCTGTTTTTTTTTGGGCTTGGTATCTTCCTTGTATGGTGGAGTATCAGTAAAATGGATGATCAAAGTTGGGAAGATTGTAAAACGGCCATGAAATCAGCAAACTACCTGCTGCTGGTTCCTGTGTTCCTGATAATTATACTTAGTCATATAAGCCGGGCCATCCGCTGGAAAATATTAATGGCGCCCATGGGACATCACCCAAGTTTTGTTAATACATTTTGTGCGGTTATGGTGGGGTACCTGGCCAACCTGGCTTTTCCAAGATTGGGAGAAATATTGAAATGTACCATACTGGGCAAATATGAAAAAGTACCCCCCGATAAATTGGTGGGCACCATCCTGGTGGAGAGGGCCGTAGATATGGTTTCATTGCTTATCATTTTTATGATAGCATTGATCACGCAGTTTGATATTATCGGCAGCTATGCCATTGAAACTATAAATGAAAAATTCCTTTCAGGCACCACACAATCCCTTATTATTAAATCCGTGATCATCATTGCAGTAATTATAGCTATCCTGTTGGGGATGAAATATATTTTCAGGAAATTTGCCCATACCAGGGTTATCAACAAGATCAGGAATATTGTTACAGGCATAGGTGTCGGGTTAAGTACAATTAAGCTCTTAAAGAACAAATGGGCATTTATCTTTCATAGTGTTTTGATCTGGGGTTGTTATGTAGCCGGAACGTATATTGGTTTTTTTGCCATCACCGAAACTTCCACACTTCCTTTTGCTGCGGTTTTTCCGGTACTGGCATTTGCAAGCATTGGCATGATCCTTACTCCTGGCGGTATTGGGGCTTACCCGCTTTTTATCATGGAGGTTATGTTACTTTACAATATCCAGGAAGCCTATGGTTTTGCAAACGGAACTATACAATGGGCAGCGCAGTTTATGATTATCTTGCTGGTAGGATTTATTTGTCTTTTGATACTACCCGTGTACAATAAAAAAGTAAAACATGAGAAGCATACAATCAATACCCAATAAAATATTTACGCTGGATGGATTGTTACACCAGCTCAACCGCTGGCGCCTGCTTAATAAAAAAATAGTTTTTACCAACGGCGTTTTTGACATTTTACACGAAGGGCATATTGCCTCATTAAGTGAGGCTGCACAATACGGGCATATTTTAATTGTGGGTATTAATGCCGATTCGTCTGTAAAAAGATTAAAAGGAGAAAGCCGTCCTGTTAACAATGAAAACTCAAGGGCGTTAATTATTGCATCATTGGTAATGACAGATGCAGTTATTTTATTTGAAGAAGACACGCCGTTGAATTTAATTACTGCAATTTTACCGGATGTACTGGTTAAAGGTGGAGACTACACATTAGACCAGATCGTAGGAGCCAAAGAAGTAATAGCCAATGGCGGTGAGGTAAAGATCGTACCCATACTAAAAGGATTTTCTACCACTGGTATAATAGAAAAAATGAAGAACATGAACAAGTAGCTGTTCATTATTTCACATAAACTTAATATTCCTTTTTGCTGTTGTAAACCCTAAGCCATTAAATTCGCCCCAACCATTCAAAAGAAACCTGTTTGCATAAAAGAAAGATCATATTCCGGGATATAAGCTGGCTCTCCTTTAATGACCGAGTATTACAGGAAGCTGCCGATGAATCTGTGCCATTAAGAGAACGCATGCGTTTCCTGGGTATCTTTTCCAATAACCTGGATGAGTTCTTTAGGGTACGTGTAGCCGCATTAAAACGCATGATAGCTTTTGGAAAAAAATCTAAAATGCATTTGGAGTTAAATCCTGATGCCATTTTAGAAGAGATCCAGGAGATAGTGGTAACCCAGCAAAAAGAATTTGAACGTATATGGAATGAAATATTAAGAGAGCTTAAAAAAGAAAGAATCCATTTAATTAATGAAAACCAGTTAAACAGAACACAACAGCTTTTTATACTGGATTATTTTAATGAAGAGATACGAAGCAATATTATTCCGCTGATGATTGAAAGTATACAGAATTTTCCTGTGCTCAATGACAGATCAATTTACCTAGCCTGTAAACTTTCAAAAAAAGACAGATCGGTTCCACAGAAATTTGCATTGGTATCAGTACCAACCCGGCGCTTACCCAGGTTCATCATCCTGCCTTCAAAAAATGCTGATAAGCATATCATTTTATTGGAAGATATCATCCGTTTCTGCCTGCCGCATATCTTTTCGTTCTTTGGATACGATACTTTTTCATCACACATTATTAAAGTAACACGGGATGCAGAGATAGATATTGATAATGACATCTCCACTTCCTTTATACAGAAAATTGAGAAAGGATTAAAGAACCGTAAAAAAGGAAAACCGGTACGTTTTGTTTTTGATAAATCAATTGACCCTTCCCTGCTAACCTACCTGGTAAGACGGCTGGGCTTATTGCAGAAGGATAATCTTATACCGGGTGGGCGAATTCATAATTTTGTTGACTTCATGAATTTTCCCGAGTCGGTATTCACTAAAAAAAGTCTGCGAAAAAAACCATTTATTCACCCTTTACTAAAAAATGTAAACAGCGTAACCAATGTTGTTCTGGAAAAAGATGTGCTGTTACATTTTCCGTATCATTCCTTTGGCAGCGTTATAGACCTGCTTCGGGAAGCTGCCATAGATCCGGAAGTGGTAAGCATTAAACTTACCTGCTACCGCCTTGCAGATCGATCGAAAATTATAAACGCAATTACCAATGCTGTACGTAATGGAAAACTCGTAACCGTTGTTTTAGAACTGCGGGCCCGCTTTGATGAAGAGGCTAACCTGGAGTGGAAAGAAGAACTGGAAGAAGCCGGTGTGACGGTTTTACTGGGTGTACCTAATATGAAAGTGCATGCAAAGATATGCCTCATCAAAAAAAGAGTTAACAACCACACCATACATTACGGTTTTGTAAGCACCGGCAACCTGAATGAAAAAACGGCAAAAGTATATGGCGATACCTGCCTGCTTACTTCCGACCGCAATATCATGGCCGATGTTAACCGCATCTTTAATTACCTGGAACAGCCTAAGACACGTATCCTTTTATTAAAAAATTGCAGAACCCTTATGGTTAGTCCTACCGGCATGCGCAAGCAACTGGTACAAATGATCAATAAAGAAATTAAAACGGCTAAAACAAAAAAGAAGGCATCAATTATTCTCAAACTAAATTCCCTCAGCGATGAACTGTTGATTGATAAATTGACTGAAGCTGCAAAGGCCGGTGTTGAAATAAAAATGATAATAAGAGGTATCTTTTGTTTGCTCACCGAAAATAAAAAATTTAAAATTCCAATTCAGGCTATCAGTATTGTAGATGAATACCTGGAGCATTCCAGGATAATGATCTTTCATAACGGGGGTAAAGAAAGAACCTTTATCTCCTCTGCCGATTGGATGGTACGTAATATTGATCACCGGGTGGAAGTTGCCTGTCCCATTTTTGAAAAAAATATACAGCAGGAAATTAAAGACATTCTGCAGATACAGTTAAAGGATAATATTAAAGCAAGAATACTGGATAATGAACTCAGCAACCAGTATGTAAATCCACGCAATACTAAAAAGATCCGCAGCCAGGTGGAGACTTACAATTACCTCTATCGCAAATCCATTTAAATGTAAGTCCCTGCCCCAATGAATACTTTCAGGCGGGCGTTTAAACAGTAATCCGTAAATTCGTGCAGCTGTTTACGGTAAACATCTATGAAACTAAACTTCAAAACACTAAACTTCTAAACCTTTTGAGACTTGCAGCCATAGATATAGGAAGTAACGCAGCCCGGTTATTAATTACAGAAGTTACCACCAACGAAAATAAGATCCCCGTTTTTAATAAACTCAATCTATTCAGGGTTCCCCTGCGGCTGGGTTTTGAAGTATTTGAAACTGGCGTTATCTCCAAACAGAAGACAGGTATGTTCCTCCAAACCATGAAGGCTTTTAAGCATTTGATAAATGCTTACGAAGTAAAACATGTTAAAGCCTGTGCCACCAGTGCAATGAGGGATGCAAAGAATGCCGATGATATCATCAGAAAAATAAAGCTGGAAACGGATATTAAAATTGAAGTGATAACAGGCGATATGGAAGCAGGGCTCATCTTTGAGAATCATATTGCTGAAACACTTGACAAAGACCATAGCTACATGTATATTGACGTAGGTGGCGGAAGTACCGAACTTTCTTTTTTCAGCAATGGTAAACTGAACTTTAAAGAATCATTTAATATTGGTACCATACGACTGCTGCAGGGCATGGTGCATGAAAAGACCTGGGAAGTGATGAAGGAGATCATTAAAACAGTAACCAAAGACCAGAAAGAAGTAGTGGCCATTGGCAGCGGAGGAAATATAAACAAGATATTTTCCATGAGTAAAAGAAAAGAAGGCAAGCCCCTTCCTTTTGACCTGCTGAAAGATTACTACAACGAGTTAAGCAATGTAAGCATAGAAGACAGGATAAAAATTTACAACCTTAAAGAAGACCGTGCCGACGTGATAGTACCCGCTTTACAAATATATACCAATGCCATGCGCTGGGCAGGCGCCACCGAAATATATGTACCCAAGATTGGTTTGGTTGATGGATTGATACAACATATGTGGGAAGAACTGAAATAAAGTCCTGAGCGAAGTCGAAGGGCGGGTGTCGGAGAATATGTTTAATTCGAGCGAAGTCGAGAATAATACAGTGGAATTATTAACTAAACTAATAGCTGAAATAAGCTTTCCTTAACAGCATTTAAAATAACTTTAAGCAATTAACGCAACACTGCATGACAACAAAGCTCATTGTTATTTTTCTTCTTTTGTGCAACAGCTCCTTTGCACAAGTCAAACCGCAGCCCACACAGTTTGATAAGTTTGTAAACAACCCCAAAATAGAATGGGCAGCTTATGCAAGTGATACTTTTAATTTTACAGGCTTCAATAGCCTATTGCTGAACCGGCTTTATAAAAAACAAATAAAAGCTTCCTTCCCCGTGGAAAGCCGCACCCCCCCGGCAAACAAAATTGAATATGCGTTAATAGACTCCATTGATAAAGTGTTTTTTTATGAAGAGGATGATTATGCGATGGATTCATCAGGTAATGTGATCAGGCTTAATAAACCCCGTAAAAAAATAGATACTGCCCGTTTTAAAATAACCGAAATAACCCAGGTATTGTATATAGAAGATGGGAAATTAAAAAGTTATATCCCCTGGGTAACACCTACCGTGCCCACATACATATCAACGGGCAGTTATATTGGTGAGCGTTTTTATTTTAATACCGCTTTTAATTATCAATACAATTACAAGCCCCGTAAAAGAAATAAAACTATTTTCTTAGGTCAAACCAAAAAAATGGTAAAGCTTGATGCGGCTGCAGATAAACTTAAAGAAATGTATGGGCGCAATTTGCTGGAAACCCTTTGGCCACAGCTGCTGCAAAATGGAACGGAGTTTTATGCTGTTGACAGTAATAAAAAGATCAACCCACAGGAAATTGATATTACCACAGGTTATAAACAACCATTACTGGTACCACATTATGATTCGGCAGGCACTATTTATAAATACAGTGTAATCTATCAAACAATAGCACCTGCAAAGTTTACAGCGGTACAATTGGTACAGGACTGGTACTACGATCATAAAAAGAATATGGTATTTTCATGCATACGGGAAATGTATGTGTATTTAAAGGAAGCTGATAAAAATGCATCCCCTGTTTTTAAACTGGTTTTCAAATAAATTTCTTTATACATTTACACTCTCAATTGCTCCCCGGATTTGTTTTATTCTAACGCAGAGCCAACTCCACCAGCATCAGTTAATTAACACAAACAACATGTCAGTTAATAAAGAAGTTAAAAAGATAACTACCCATACCCTGCAAAAGATGAAAGCCTCCGGGGAAAAGATCTCCATGATAACGGCTTACGATTTTTCCTTTGCAAAGATCTTCGACACAGCAGGTATTGATATCATACTGGTTGGAGACAGTGCCAGCAACGTGATGGCCGGCCATGAAACCACCTTGCCCATTACACTCGACCAGATGATATACCATGCCCAAAGCGTGGTAAGGGGTATTAACCGCTGTTTAGTTGTTGTAGATATGCCCTTCGGTTCTTACCAATCCAATTCAGATATTGCCCTGGCATCGGCCATTAAAATAATGAAAGAGACGGGTGGACATTCCGTAAAACTGGAAGGCGGTGCCGAAGCGGTTGATTCCGTAAAAAAAATTGTAAGCGCCGGTATACCCGTAATGGGGCACCTGGGCCTTACGCCACAAAGCATTTACAAATTTGGTACATACACAGTAAGGGCAAAAGAAACGGATGAAGCTTCCAAATTAAAAAAAGATGCCCTCTTACTGCAGGAAGCAGGTGCTTTTGCCATAGTGCTGGAAAAAATCCCTGCGGCGCTGGCCAAAGAAGTAAGTGAAAGTCTTAACATTCCAACCATCGGCATTGGTGCCGGCGGCAATTGCGATGGACAGGTATTGGTAATGCACGATATGTTGGGCATTAATGTTGAATTCAAGCCCAGGTTCCTGAGGCAATACCTTAATTTATACGAACAGATTAATGGCGCCGTAAAGCAATACATCAGCGATGTAAAAAGCAAAGATTTTCCCAACGAACAGGAACAATATTAATTTAACAAACCAACCTATTAACATTTGGATTAGATCAATCCATATTATCTCCCTTACATCTTTGATATTACCACTAATTTTGATCCCATTTTTACGTGCGTACTCAACACGACCGGTTTTTTTCATAAAAGGTTTATAATACTATATAATAAAACTCAGAGTGTTTACATGACATGAACATGAATTGGATATTCGTAACTTGCAGCCCTCATTAAATCTCACACAATCATAACAACATGAAATTTTTAAAGACCTTAAAGATCGAAGCCAATAACAACGGTGTTTCTACAGGCTTGAACTGGTTAAAAAGCAAGGGAGAAAAAATAGCATCTTTCAGTCCTGTTGATGGCAAACTGATAGGCACTGTAACCGGTGCCGATGCAAAAAGCTATGAAGCAGTAATACAAAAAGCACAAGCTGCTTATTCAGAATGGCGTGGCTGGCCTGCGCCAAAGCGTGGCGAAATTGTAAGGCAGGTAGGCGAAGAATTAAGAAAGCATAAAGAAGCACTAGGACAACTCGTAAGTTATGAAATGGGTAAGAGCCTGCAGGAAGGCTATGGCGAAGTACAGGAGATGATAGATATCTGCGATTTTGCAGTGGGCCTCAGCCGCCAGTTGCATGGCCTCACCATGCACAGCGAAAGACCCGGACATAGAATGTATGAACAGTATCATTCACTTGGTATTGTAGGCATCATTTCAGCCTTTAATTTTCCCGTTGCCGTATGGAGCTGGAATGCTGCCCTGGCATGGGTATGTGGCGATGTATGTGTATGGAAGCCCAGCGAAAAAACGCCGCTCTGTGCTATCGCCTGTCAAAACATCATACAATCTGTTTTTAAAAAGAACAATGTTCCCGAAGGCGTTTCAAATATTATTGTTGGTGGCAGAGATGTGGGTGAATGGATGAGTAATGATACCAGGATACCATTGGTATCGGCCACCGGAAGCACAAGAATGGGCAAGGCTGTAGGTGCGGCTGTGGGACAACGTTTGGGAAGAAGTTTATTGGAGCTGGGTGGCAACAATGCCATCATCATCACCGAAAATGCTGACCTTGATATGGCCCTGATAGGCGCTGCATTTGGTGCAGTAGGTACTGCAGGCCAGCGTTGCACTTCCACCCGCAGACTCATCATTCATGAAAAAATTTACAATAAGTTTAAAGATAAACTCGTGCATGCTTATGGCCAGTTAAAGATCGGCGATCCCTTAAACGAAAAAAATCATGTTGGTCCGGTAATTGATAAAGATGCTGTGACAATGTACCTGGATTCCATTGAAAAATGTAAGGCCCAGGGTGGAAAATTTGTGGTGGAAGGCGGCGTATTAAAAGGAAAAGGATATGAAAGCGACTGCTATGTAAAACCATGCATTGCCGAAGCAAAGAATAGTTTTGCCATTGTTCAGCACGAGACCTTCGCTCCCATTTTATACCTCATGAAATATAAAACGCTTGATGAAGCCATTGCCTTGCAGAACGGCGTACCCCAGGGATTATCTTCGGCCATCATGACCAATAATATGCGCCAGGCAGAACAGTTCTTATCACAGGCAGGTAGCGATTGCGGTATTGCAAATGTTAATATTGGTACTTCAGGTGCCGAGATCGGCGGTGCTTTTGGCGGCGAAAAAGAAACTGGTGGCGGGCGTGAAAGCGGTAGTGATGCCTGGAAAGTGTACATGCGCCGGCAAACCAATACTATCAATTATACAGATAAGCTTCCCTTGGCGCAGGGCATTAAATTTAACTTATAAAATTTTGCAAATTAATGTGAATGGTATGGCTACTACAGCCATACCATTTATTTTTACTTAAATAATAATATCGTATGATAAAGATCTCAAAATTTTTCGTAGGGCTCATGCTTGCAGGCCTTACTTCCTTTGCACAAACCAGCACTGTTCCCAACAGCTGGCATATGATGGATAAAGATGCCGATGGGTATTATGGTGTTAGTGCAGATAAAGCTTACCAGTTCTTAAAAAGTAAAAATCTCAAAAGCAAAACAGTTCTGGTAGCTGTAATAGATACCGGAATTGATACGCTGCATGAAGACCTTAAACCCATACTCTGGAACAACCCCGGTGAGATCCCCGGCAACGGCAAAGATGATGATGGAAATGGCTATATAGATGATGTGCATGGATGGAATTTCCTGGGTGGTAAAGACGGCAGGAATGTAACCATCGATAGTGATGAACGTGGACGTGTGTATTATGGACTTAAAGCCAAATGGGATAATAAAGAAGTTGACAAGTCTAAATTGTCCAAAGTAGAGTTGTATGAATATGAAATGTTCCTAAGGGCTAAAGCCGAGATAAAAGGCAATGACCCAAAGCAGGATGAATTTACAGATGTGGATGTGCCTGCATTAAATTTATTACATCAGAATTTAATGAACAGCGACAGCATCCTGAAAATAGCATTAGGTAAAGAAACTTATACCGGTAAAGAATTAGATCTGTACACAACAAAATCATTTGCCGAGCGCAGGGCCAAAAGCGAACTCATTGGTTTGATGAAGACAAACAATATGCTCGACCAGACAAACAAAGAATTCATTGGTGGTTTGGTTGAATACATTGAATATGTAGAGGGCGAGCAGCGTAAAGCACAGGCAAAAATAAGTGCTCCTAAAAATTACCGCAAGGATATTGTTGGCGATGATGAGAATAATTTTAACGACCGCATTTATGGCAACAATGATATAATGTCCGAATTCAGCATGCATGGCACGCACTGTGCAGGTATTATAGCTGCAGTACACAACAATGGTAAGGGCATGGATGGCATTGCAGATAATGTACGCATCATGGCCCTGCGGGTAGTGCCTAATGGCGATGAGCATGATAAAGATATCGCCCTCGCTATACGATATGCTGTAGATAATGGTGCACAGATCATCAGCATGAGTTTTGGTAAAGGTTACTCTCCGCAAAAGCAATGGGTTGATGAAGCATTTGCCTATGCCGAAAGTAAAAATGTTTTACTGGTGCATGCCGCAGGTAACGATGCAAAAAATGTAGATGAAACAGCTAATTTTCCTAATGCAGAATATGTAACAGGAGGCCGGGCCAATAATGTAATTACGGTAGGTGCCAGTGCCGAGCCAAAGTCAGGTTCATACACGGCTTCCTTCAGTAACTATGGTAAAAAGCAGGTTGATGTATTTTCTCCCGGAGTAAATATATATTC
>JBBSJI010000035.1:0-28824 GCA_038257425.1 Chitinophagales bacterium | reverse complement strand
CCCCAGTGAAGGTTTTCTTGTAGAAAAAAACATCAACCGCAATTATACGGCCATTGAAACCTTTACCAGGTCAAATGTTACAGGCCCGTCCTTATTTACTTCCAGGTTTACAAAAGATGGTTTATTGATCCAGACAGTTGACAGCTCCGACCTGGCAGTAAACACTTCTAATTATTTTTATGATGATAAAAGAAGGATTAAAAACATACAGTCTCATATCCATTCAAGCGATGATGATTTTAAGAACGAAATAACCGAAGACCATAATTACGAATACGATGCCCAGGGGTTATTGGTAAGGATGCACAGGATCAAGAACCATTCAGATACTACCATTATTCTTTTTTCTGCTGATGAAAAAAATAATGTTTCTATTGAAAAAGATACGAAAAGCGGCAAAAGCTATTATTATTACTACGATACTAAGAACAGGCTGACAGATGTTGTACACCTGAATCAATTCAACCAGAAAATGCTACCCGATTATATTTTTGAATACAATAATCTTAATCAAATAACGCAAATGACAACAACCGAAGAAGGTGGCAGTTATTATTATATCTGGAGATATACTTACAGCAATGGGCTGAGGATAAAAGAAAAATGTTACTCAAAAGAAAGGAGATTGATGGGAACAATAGAATACGAGTATAAATAGCGGAAACCTGAAAATAAAAAAGAGGCAATGATTTGTCGCTTTTTTTGTACTCGGGATCCCGGTATTGCACCGGGACACTCGAATTACTACGAATCCCGATATTAAATCGGGACGTGCCTACCAGTTCCACCACCATTAACCAGATACTCAATATATCTTCTGCTTTTTTTCTTTTTGATTTCAAACTCACGGTTTGATGCTTCTGCTCTTGAAACATATTCTTCATAATAAGCCAATAGCCATGGTACATAGGGTTTGGTTGAAGGTACCATTCTATTATTATACCTGTGTAACCTTACAGAAATATCTTCACAATGACCTATGTAAAAACGATTATGTTTGGTTGAATAGAGTATATAAGTATAGAACATGATAGTCCCAAAATACAAAAAGCTGAAAATAAATTTTCAGCTTTTTGTAAAAGTACTCGGGAACGGAATTGAACCGTCACTCGCATTACTGCGAACAGGATTTTAAGTCCTGCGTGTCTACCAGTTCCACCACCCGAGTATCTCTGGTATAGAAAAAAAATCCCGACTAGTCGGGATTAATTTTTGAGCGGAAGACCGGGCTCGAACCGGCCACCCCGACCTTGGCAAGGTCGTGCTCTACCAAATGAGCTACTTCCGCATTAATGATAAGAACTGTACTTATTTTTCGGACGGCCCGTCCGAACGGTTTCATCCGGGCGGGCAAAAATAAGCGTTGTGCTGTTACTATAAAAATTTTATTTGTAAGTTGGATTGTACTGCGTACTCGTTGGTACTTCAACTTTTGGTGGCCCCTTGTACCGGTGAACGTACAAATTGTAGCAACCTCCCAAAACAAAAGCTAACACTAAAAATACCTGGCAAAACCAGATAAAACGAGATGTAGATACCCAATTATGTGTAAAATCTTTGTGTGAATTATCTATAACTTCCTGGTTCATTTTATTATAGTTTGCGGTGCAAAAATAAGGTGTGAAGGTCAAAAAAAATTATTTACTCCCAATAATTTCTAAAAAGGTTTTTTTCTTTTGCATAAAATAAGCCCATACAACCGACCCATTATACATTCCATTCAGCTTTCCCTCCTTATTGGCAGGAAAAACCGATTGTTCTTTACCCGATAATAGCCAGCCCAGGAAATAAAAATGTGCCTTACATATAGCAAAAAAATAGCCGCTGTCACCGCTTAATAAGCCACGCCATGCCGATAAAGCATCCAGCAGTATCCTGAAAGGTATCCTGCAGCATGCAGCAGCAAGCGGAAGATTTTTTGCAAGCATAATAAGGTTATTTCTAAAATTCAGAAATGTTTTACGGCTGTTTCCTTTTGGCAAAGTTCCCCCACCCACATGATAAACAACAGATGCTGGTTGTACAAAAACCTTATAGCCCGCCAGCTGCAAACGCCAACAAAAATCTATTTCTTCCTGGTGAGCAAAAAAATATTCATCAAGTCCACCAAGCTGGTGGTAAACTTTTGACCTTACAAAGAATGCAGCACCGCTAGCCCAAAAACATTGTTGTACATCATTATACTGTCCTTGGTCGGTTTCACAAACCTCAAACACCCTGCCTCTCATAAAAGGATACCCAAATTTGTCTAGCCAGCCGCCGCTTGCTCCTGCATATTCAAACTGGGTTTTATTATCATATGCCAGTAATTTAGGCTGGCAGGCAGCAATTGCTGTATCAGATTCCATTAATTCAATTACAGGCCCAATCCAGTTTGGGGTTACCTCTACATCACTGTTCAATAAAACATAGTAATCGGCCTCTACCTGTTTCAATGCAGAATTATAACCTTTAGCAAAACCTTCATTACTGCTGTTGCGGATGATAGTTATTTGGGGGTATTGCTGTTGTACAAATTGAATGGAATCATCAGTTGATGCATTATCTGCAACAAAGATCTTTTTATTAACATAAGCCGAAGACATTACTGAAGGCAGAAATTTTTCGAGGAAAGCGCTGCCGTTCCAGTTTAATATAACAATAGCTACTGATGGTATCATTTTTTACTCTTCAAATACGAACTTCACAAACATACTTATAACTTATAACTTATAACTCTTAACTCTTAAGTTATTTCTTATTTTTACTTCATGCTTAACTCCTTACTTAACTGGCGTACTGTTTTAGCGTTGATAGCAATAGCCATAGTTACCGGTACTGTTTTTTATTCTGATCACCTGGCTAAAAAAATTGCTGCCGAAGAAAAGATTAAGGTGGAGCAATGGGTTGAGGCAACAAAGGATATTGCAAATTCCAATAGCCTTATGAGCAATCTGGCAAGCCGTGTATTGATTGAGAACAGTAAAGATATTCCCATGATACTGGTTACTGAAAAAGATAGTATCATGGACCACCGCAACCTCGATTCAACAAAGATCAATGAAAGCACTTATCTTACCGATAAGCTCAATGAATTTAAAAAACTGAATGCACCCATTATTTGGGAAAACCCTATTGATTCACTCCAAAAAAACAAAGTTTATTACGGCGAATCTGTATTATTAAAACAGGTGCGCTACTATCCTATTGTTCAATTATTTATTGTAGCGCTTTTTATCATCATCACATTAATTGCTATTTCAACCCGTAATAAATCAACCCAAAACCAGGTATGGGCAGGACTTGCAAAAGAAACGGCCCACCAGCTGGGCACACCACTCACTTCGCTGCAGGGCTGGGTTGAAATGCTGAGGGAAACGCCCGGCATGGAAAAAATAGTACCCGAAATGAGCAAGGATGTTGACAGGCTGAAACTGGTAAGCGACCGCTTTGGCAAAATAGGCAGCACCCCCCAACTTGAATTGAATGATATAGTGCTACAGGTGGAGAATATGGTGAATTATATAAAGAGAAGATCAACTGAAAAAGTAAGCTTTGGCATTAATACCTATGGAGAAACTGAAATTAAAGCAATGATCAACGGGCCCCTGTTTGACTGGGTGATAGAAAATTTACTGAAGAACGCTTTGGATGCCATGGAAGGTAGAGGCAGCTTACAAATCAATATTAAAAATGAAACTGCCCAGGTTGTTGTGGATGTTACGGATACAGGCAAAGGCATCAGCAAAAAGAATATGAGCAAGGTATTTAAACCCGGCTTTACCACAAAAAAACGTGGCTGGGGCCTGGGATTGACTTTATGTAAACGTATCATAAATCAATACCATAAAGGAGAATTATTTGTAAAACAATCGGAACCGGGAAAAGGCACTACGTTTAGAATTGTATTGAGGAAATAGATTTTTTAGGTATGTAAAGTATAAAAAGTAAATAAAGTATTTAAAGTAAGCAGCCTTACCTTAGAAAAACTCTTCAACTTTAATTACTTTATATACTTTAGCTACTAGAATACTTTATTTACTTTTTCCACTAAATTTGCTTTCTCAAAATGCGGCGATGGCGAAATTGGTAGACGCACTACCTTGAGGTGGTAGCGCCTATAACTGGGCGTGGGAGTTCGAATCTCCTTTGCCGCACAATTAAGCGAAGTTTTTACTTCGCTTTTTTTATTGAAGCATTATTTTATTAACAAAGCTTCAGTACTTTCTTTTTCTAAATCTGCCGGTAGTATTGGATCATTTTTTAATCCAAGCTCTATCATTTTTTTACCTTTCTCCATCTCCCCTGCTTTTAAATACAGCAACCCGGCTGTGCAAAGTAATACCGGATTCATACTGTTGGTTATCAAAGCAGCATCTGCATAAGGCAATGCTTTATCAATTTCATTTCTTTTATAATGAACCCTGGCCATCAGCTCATTTACTTCAATATTGTTTGGCCTGCGTTTGTATTCAGCCATGGCATATGCCAATGCTTTATCATAATTATTATGTTGAAGGTAAACATAAGCCTGTTCCTTATCTGAATAATGTCCCATGTCAGGATCTTCAATTAATGCTTGATCATTGCTATTCATTTCATCAATGATCTGCTTATATAGTTCATTTGCTTTTGCCTGCTGTCCTGCCTTATTGTAAGCATCAGCCAGGTTAGTTTTAATGCCCAGGTCGCTCATTAAAGTGGCAGCCTGTTCAAAATAATAAACGGCACTATCATATTTTTTCCCGAAAGCATAAATACGACCCAACCCTGTAAGTGCGTATGCATATTGAGGCCTGGCTGCCAGGGATAAATTATATTGAAAGCGTGCCTGTTCCACTTCACCCATATTTTCATACAGTTTACCAAGCTGCACCCTGCACCACTCCGTTGCTTCCTCAGCCGGTATACCCGCCTGCACAGCCAGTTTCATAGCAGTAACCGCACCGGCATAATCTCCATGTATTTCACGTAAATAGGCAATACGGGAATAAGAACGCAGATCGGGCCTGATGGAAACCATTTTATCAGCAGCATCAACTGCAGCAGCGTAGTTTCCCATTTCCACATGGGCATCAAGCAATAAACCATAAACAAATGCACTGTTAGAATCTATGCTGACTGCCAGCTTTGCTGTTTCCAATCCCTCTGCAAAATGATGCTGCGATAATTGCAACAGCGATCTTAACATCAATGCTTCATAGTTATTGGGTTCTCTTGCAATAATATTATCTACAGTTTTTAATGCTGCTTTATCATAGTAAGCCATGTTGCCACTGATCCTTGACTCAATAATGTATGCATTAGCCAAAGCCAATTCAGTTTTTGTATCAGCAGGCCTGGCTTTTAACCTTGTAATTAATTTATCTACATGCTGTTTTGCCAACTGCCATTCAGCATTGTTGTTATTACCCTTTCTTGGCAACAAAGTATATACTGTTTTACTTTCTGTCTGCTGCTCATTTTTGTACTTCATTACTACAAAACCTACAGCCAAAACAAAAAAAAGTATCAATGCTATTTGCCAGTAATTTTTTTTCATCCTGATTTTTTTTAGACTTAATAATGATCAGTTTAAAAAAGAGGTTGCATTTTCCAGACATGCAAACTGCAAAAGCAACCTCTTTTTAAATGAATGATATTATCCTTTTACAACACGAAGCGTTTGTTTTACAACTCCGTCTTTTGAAACTTTAATAAAATATACTCCAGCTCCAAGGCCTTTAGCATCAAAGCGTTCTGTGTAACTGCCTGCAGCTTGTCTTTTATTGATCAACATTTTCACTTCAACGCCCTGTACATTGTAAACAGATATATTTACCTGTGCGGGAGTTTTAAGTTGATATTGAATGGTGGTTTCACCTGCAAATGGATTGGGCAAAGTTTTCATAACAATCTCCGGTACCGCTATCAGCGAGCCAAAGGCTTTATTAATATTTGACTGTCCATAGTTTAATAAGCTATTTGACCTGTTTGCTGTTGGTGGTGGAGCACAATCGCAATTGTGGGTTCCTGCCCAGGGTGTTTGTTGATAAGGAAAAACAGTTTTAAAGGTAGTATCATTAGCGCCAACACCTGTATCGTAGTTTAATACATTTAAAAGTTGTGGTGTAACCGGGCTTGGACTTGTGCCGGGTATATAATCATCATACCACAATCCTATTGCAGCTAACACAATACCGCTTACTGCCTGTAATTCAATCCTGGTTACATCATCTTCCAATCTTCTTCCATTAGGGAAACCATCCATGTTTGGAATGAACTGGATGTTGGTATTGCTATTAAATCTTGAATCCAGCAAGCCTAATACTGCTGCCTGCACCAAACCTTCTGAACTGAAATCTGCAGAAGTACGTGATGTAGCAGGTACTGCCATATTCAAACGAAGCATATCACCGCCATTGGGTAAAAAATTATTGATAAATGGTTTACCTACAGCCAACGGATTACCACCCTTGCCTGTTGCCAATTGATATGGAGCAAGGTTTGGAACACCGGTATGAAAGATTGGCCAAAGATCAACCGACCTTGGTTTATTGGGGCCCGGTAATAACAAGCCACCAAAATTTGCTTCACTTAAAGCGGTACCATTCAAGGCGGCAGTACCTTTTAAAGCATATAGTCCATTTTGCCCGTTTCCAAATCCAAAAGCTCCTAAAGAATTTTTTTGAATCCGTAATGGAGCAAATGCAGGAACTGCGCCGCCAAACTGTGCATCATCCATATACAAGGCCAGTTCAGGATTATAAAAATAATTGCCAAACCTGCTTAACCTCGAAAGATCCTGGTAAGGAGTTAGCCTGTTCCAAAGATCTTTATCACCTACTGGAATTACAGCTTCGTTTGTTAAAGGCATTCCAAGCCTGGAAACCTGTATCCATGGACCTGAATTAGTTACTTTCAATTCATCATCTCCTTTACCGTCTTTACTAACTTCATTTAAAACGGAAATTTTTTGGCGGCTGGCAGATGCCCAAACACCGATAACAAAATTCGGATCAAGGATATTTGCTGCCTGGTTAAGCGATTTGCGATCTTTCTGTAAAGTTGAAATATCAATTTCCAATGCAATAGTTGAAACATTTAAACATTTTAAACCATCTTCAGAATGAGTAGGGCCCTGGCGTGGGGCATCACCCAGGTCAAAAATTCCACCCAGGTCTACAAAGAACGGATCATCAACGGGGCCACAAAAAACTCTTTCACCACTACTGGCGGTCTTAATAGCAGCTGTCATCAACGCTTCATAACTGGGAGCTCCTAATCCCACACCCGATTTTATTGACCTGTCGCCAATATTTGGTGGCGGTACAATGCCATTGGTAATAATGGTGCTGAATTTCTTACCCCCATCCATGCTCCTTTCCAAAGTATAGGTTGTTTTCAGGTTCTCCTTGCCCAAACGGATATTAAAAAAAGTGGAAGGATCTTCATTCTTACGGTTAAAACCAAAGCGGTAAACAATATCATCGCCTTGTGTGGCAACATTATTATCTACATGAATTTCATACCGTACATTTTCGCTGAAATGGCTGAAGTTAGGACCTCCCTGAGGTAATTGAAAAGGAATGTAGTTGGCAATAAGAATGATCTTATTAGGGTCTGAAGGGCTTTTAAAAGCATACACATCTGTATTATCAGCCATCGGATCATCGGCAATCATAGGGGCTTCCCGGTGACTTGATGCCCAAACCGGGAAGGTGTTGACAATCATTGCAAAAAGCATGATTGCCGCGTAAATTTTTTGTTTCATAAATTTAAAAATTTGAAAGTGAGTAAAACTTTCATGTATTGATTGAACAAAAAGGCTGAAGTAATAGCTTTCGACGGGATTGGAAACGCATGCCTAACAGGTACGTAATTTTTGTTTCACATGGTTTTAACATTTTTAGAAATCTTTTAAAGGGTTTGAATATTTTAACCTGAATCGGATTTTTATTAATTAATTTGTACCCTTTAATAAAATAGTAAGTAAATGGCAACTGATATTAAATGCCCTAATTGTGGCCACCAGTTTGAACTGAATGAAAGCCTGAAAAATGAGGTAGAGAAAGAACTACGTGGTAAAATGCAGGACTGGCAGAAGAAGAAAGAAGAAGAATTTGAAAAGCAGAAAATGCTGCTGGTAAGTGATGCCCTTAAAAAAGCAGGTGAAGAAACCGCATCAAAACTCAGATCGCTTGAAGAAGATGCCCGGATAAAGACTCAGCAACTTCAGGAAATGCAGAAGAAAGAACTGGACCTGATGAGAGACAAAAGTGCACTGGAGGAGAAACAAAAGAATATGGAATTTGAAATTGAAAAGAGGTTCCTGGAAAAAAGGAAAGAGATTGAAGAAAGCACTATTAAAAGAGAGCAGGATCTATTTGACCTCCGGATGAAAGAAAAGGACGTTCAGCTTGAAAGTATGAAAAGGACAATTGATGACCTCAAGCGGAAAAGTGAACAAGGCTCTATGCAGACCCAGGGGGAAGCCCAGGAATTATTATTGGAAAAACTATTAAAGGAGAATTTTCCATTTGATATGATCGAAGAAGTTGGCAAAGGTGTAGAAGGTGCTGACTGTATTCAAACCGTAAGGAATAATGTTGGTAGTATCTGTGGAAAAATTATTTATGAAAGTAAACAGACAAAGGGCTGGAATAATAACTGGGTTGATAAATTAAAAACTGATAAAAGAAATACCGGCGCTGATGTGGCCATCCTCGTAACACAGGCATTCCCGAAAGATATGAATCGCTTTGGCGAAAAAGATGGTATCTGGCTCTGCAATTTCGACGAAGTAAACAGTGTAGCACATTTACTCCGAAGCGGAATTATTAAGATCTTTGAAATTCAAAAAAGCCAGGAAGGTAAAGGTGATAAAATGCAGATGCTTTACGATTACCTGACCGGCATTGAATTTCGTGGACAGGTGGAAGCTATTACAGAGGGCTTTATGGCTATGAAACAGGGAATAACGAAAGAACGTATCCAGATGGAGAAAATATGGAAAGAACGTGAAAAGCAATTGGAAAAGGTTTTGATCAGCACCAGCGGTATGTATGGATCAGTAAAAGGCATTGCGGGTGCATCTATTGCTGATATTCCCTTATTGGATGGTACAGATGAAGAATTACCTGATCAATGATCAGTTAACACCCAGGTTAAAAAATTATTATTGAAAAATAAATAATGTACATCCAGTTTAAATTGATTTTTAAAAAAACAATCTGCCCTGCCCTGCCCACCATCACCGGTTATTGATCGTATAATAATATCATCTTTAAAATCAACAGCTCCATTACCCCACCATTTAAAAACAGATTCTTTGATGCTCCAGGATAAGGTAAGGATGTGTTTAACCGGCATGGCTAATTTTTCATTCAGCAATTTTATATCCTCATCATACATGAATTTGTGCTGTATCTGCTCAATTTTATCATTAAGCAGTTCCACATCAGCCCCCACCCTTGATGTTTTACTAACGATTGCTGCCGCATAATCTCCACAATGTGAAATAGAGAAATGAAAAGGATCCTGCTCTAAAAACGGTTTTTTTGTATCAGCTATCCTGATCAGTTTTACAGGAAAACCGGGATACATTTCTTTAAGTATTAACCGGCCTGCAAGGTGCTGTAGCCGTTTATGCCAGTGCTTAATCTCTCTTTGTACCGGTACCGATGCCAGGAAAAAATCTTCGGGTTCTGTAATATGCCACACCCCAATTTTTGTAGTTGCGTTAATATTTTGTTGATAAACCAAAGGCATTAAAACAATTTTAGAATTTAGATTGCAGGTTGTTGAATTTAGATTTGCTGTTGAATTGTTCACTAAAGGTATGACGTACAAGAGTGCGACGCAAGAATGTTGCTAAGATGTTCTAAAGCCCGGTTCAAAAAAAAATAAAAATGATTTTAAGCGACACAAAAATTTCAGAAGAAATTGAAAAAGGCACAATAAAAATTGAACCTTACGACCGGGAATGCCTGGGCAGTAACAGTTATGATGTTCATTTAGGAAAACACCTGGCCCGTTATGTAAATAAAGAGCTGGATGCAAAAGCACATAATACCATTGAGCATTTTGATATACCGGATGAAGGGATTGTATTATACCCTCATGAATTTTACCTTGGCGTAACGGAAGAATATACCGAAACACATGCACATGTTCCCTTTCTGGAAGGTAAATCAAGTACAGGTCGCCTGGGCATTGATATACATGCCACCGCCGGTAAAGGCGATGTAGGCTTTTGCGGTAACTGGACACTGGAAATTTCTGTAAAACAACCCGTAAAGGTTTATGCTGGTATGCCCATCGGGCAGTTGATCTATTTCCCCGTTGATGGAGAGATTGAAGTAAAATACAATGAAAAGAAAAATGCAAAATACAGTGGCCAGCATAATAAACCCGTGGAAAGTATGATGTGGAAGAATAAATTTTAAGGAGAAAAATATTGTGTGTTTTGACTTACAAATTTACCTTATGAGAAATACCCTTTTTCGTCGTGCAATATCTTTCAGGTTATTTTGTTTTTTTATTTTCGGACTTAGCTCCCAGGCCCATGCCCAGTTGCAGCCCGCCCTTGCTGATTCCTTTTTTAATTTTATTAATGCCAACAGAACAAGGGCTTCGGTATTTATAACCCGCAACGATACAACCATTGCAAAACTTAATGAAAACCAGTTAATGCCGCTGGCCGGTACTGTAAAACTGCTTATTGCAATAGAGTTTGCCCAGCAGTCAACACACGAGATGATCAATGAGAACAGTTATGCAAAACTGGATGAGGTGGAAAAATATTATATGCCTTTAATTGACAGTGCTGCTTATGCCAACTGGCTTACCTATCTAAAAACACATAACGAAATTAAAGATGGCAAGGTAAAACTGGTGGACATTGCCCGTGGCATGATGATGTTTGACTGCAATGCAAACGCCGATTACCTGATGGATATTTTAGGCTTTGATAACGTGAAAGACAATATCAGCCTTTTTAAATTAACAAAGCATACTGCTATTTACCCGTTTGCAGGTTCTATGTTCATTTACCAGCTTCCCAAAAAAACATCAGAAGATAAATTAATAAAAGCCTTAAGTAAATACTCGGATAAGAAATACAGCATGGAGGCTTATTATTTTCATACCGACCTGAAAGAGGACAGCAGTTTTAAAGCAACATTTAAACCTGAACAGTTTACGAAAAAAATGCAAAAAATGTGGAGCGATAACCTGCCTGCATCTACCACAAAGGAATATGTTTCAATAATGCAGGCTCTAAATAACAGGGAAGTATTGGATGAAGAAGCTTTTTTCCCGGTGGGAGAAGTGATAGAATATCCCATGGAAAATAAAGAATTTCAAAAAAAGTTCAGGTACTTTGGAATGGCAGGTGGCAGCAGCGCCTTTGTGCTTACCCATGCTGCCTACTTAACAATGAAAGATGGAACCAGGATGGAATGGGCTGTTTTCCTGAACAACTTAAACATAGCCGAAAAGAAAAAAATGGAGGAATGGCTAGTTCATTTTAAAGAACAGTTCATCAATGACCCTCAGTTCAGGAATAAACTAAGGTTTTAATTCAATTGCCAGATACTGTAATTTAACACAGCAGCAAAACTTACCCAGCAGATATAAGGTACAAGCAGCCATGCAGCTGTTGATGATATTTTGCCAAACCAGATAATAGTGAGCAATATCATTAACCACATTACCAAAATTTCGGCGAATGCCCAACCGGGCTGCTGCATTTTAAAGAAGATGAAAGACCAACAAAAATTCAGGGTCAATTGAACAGCAAATAAAAAAATCGCAGTACGCTTAACCTGTTTATCGGCTGCTGCTCTCCAGATTAAAAATAATGCTATGCCCATCATGATATAAAGTGCTGTCCATACGGGGCCGAAAATCCAGTTTGGTGGATTAAAAGAAGGCTTAACGGCTATTGCATACCATCCCTTTACTCCCGAAGCAGTGAATAAGCCTGAAATGGCACCAACCAGCAGCGGGATAAGTATTGAAATAATAAGTTTCATATTTTTTTATTAAAATGAGCTTTTCTTAACATCAGTATTATAGCAACAATTAAGATGGGTATTTGTTCATATTGACAGCTTCATGCTGGTACGATTATATTTTGTTGTATTTTTTATAATACGCAACAATAAAACCTGTCACTTCATCATAACTTAAAACACCCTGTGGTTGTTGGTTTCGTACTAAATAGA
Organism: Chitinophagales bacterium; assembly: GCA_038257425.1. Taxonomy (GTDB): domain Bacteria; phylum Bacteroidota; class Bacteroidia; order Chitinophagales; family Chitinophagaceae; genus Ferruginibacter. Next base: position 16,636 of record JBBSJI010000035.1, on the reverse strand, counting down.
TTCCATAAAACCATTTAAAGATCGCCTCCAGCGGGCTTTTATGTTTCTTATTAAAGGCTCTCCATACTTTAAGGTCTTCTCTCACCTCCGGAGATAATTGCTTTCCAAATTCCTTTGCAGCTGTTGAGTCAGTTCCAGACAGGTTACGATTGCTATACATAAAAAGGTCCAGGTAAACTGAATACAGTACGGATGTATCCTGAGAAGCTGTAGCTGCCAGGTACCCAACAAAATTGGCTTCCATTTCCCGGGCATACCCTAATTGATGAGCCACTTCATGGCAGGTAGTAAAAGATTGCAGGAATTTAGGCACCAGTGTATTTACCTGTGCCTCGCCGGTAAACGGATTGTAGTAACCGGTAAAGCCTAAATAATTACCCAACCAGCCCCACAAAGACGGCTTGATAGAAACAGGTTTATATTGCAGGAAGGGATAAGCAGTTTGGGCATTTTGATAAACCATATCTACTTTAGCAAATAATTGCCGGTTTGTGGGGTATTTAAAATCATTATTAATAAGAGCCTGCTTACAGGCATTGGTCTTCTCTACAAGTAATGCATTGATTATTTTCAAATCTGCGGGTTGGTATTTATCCATTTTTAAATTTAACTGGTTGGCAATACCTAGCCGGTTATAATTGATTCCCCATAAGGCATTAAAAAGTATATAAATAACCAGCAGTATATTGAATACTTTGCCGATCCCTGCCCCAAAATGCTGCCAGAAAATCCGTTTCTTAAATACTGTCTTTATACCCCTTACTATTTCCCAGCCAAGCCATATGATGATCAGTCCATATAATATATCTCCAAAACTGAAAGGAAGCCAGCCAAACATATACCTTAAAACCCTGCCAATAGCGGGGTAAATGCCGGTTGCATATTGGCTTTCCACCCTGGCAGCATTAAGAGAATAAACATGTATAAATACAGCAATTACAAATAAAACAAGGGTAAAAACCAACGATTTTGTAAGTTTCATATCTGTTTCAAAAATAATCAATAGCTGAGCAGCAGATAAAATCTATTTTTGAACCTGAAATTCGCAATTATTACCTTACCTTTGCCGTCCTTTAAACCATACGTATGGCGAGTAAACGGACATTTGAGATAGCATTTGTAGGGTTAAAGCAGGGAGTTCATGAGTTTAATTACGTAGTGGATGATAAGTTCTTTGTTGAAAAAGGGAATCCTGATTTTACTAATTGCCAGGCAAATATAAAATTACAGCTCGATAAAAAGAGCAGTTTTATGCTGCTGAAGTTTGAAATTGGCGGTAAAGCTGATATAACCTGCGACCGCTGTGGAAACCCGCTGGCCATGGATATCTGGGATGAGTTTAACATGTTGGTTAAACTGGTTGAAAACCCGGATGAGATGAATGCACATGAAGAAGACCCGGATGTACAGTATATCTCCCGTACAGAAAGCCATTTTGATGTAGGCAACTGGATTTATGAATTTGTATTGCTGAGTTTTCCTTTACAGAAAATGTGCAGTGAAGAAAAGATGGGCGGCCCGCAATGTAACAAGGAAGTGCTGGACAAACTGAAGGCCATGGAAGTAAAGGAAGAACAGACCAATGCCAACCAGTTGTGGAAAGGCCTGGAACAGTTTAAGGGAAAAGCTAAAAGTAAAAAGAGTAAATAAAGTATTGAGTACTACAGTCTTTATACTGAATACTAAATACTATAAATCTGATTTTCAAGTTTAAAAATAAAAAAATAAAGCTATGCCAAATCCAAAAAGGCGCCACTCACAACAACGCAGTGCAAAAAGAAGAACTCATTATAAGGCGAGTGAACCAACTTTAAGTGTTGATAAAACAACCGGCGAAACACATGTACGTCATCGTGCTCATGTTAGCGAAGGAAAATTATTTTACAAAGGAAAAGTTGTAGCAGAGAAAGCTCCGCTGAAAGCATAATATTTTTCAAAGTATCAATTCTAAGTCCGAAATTCGATAAACCGAGTTTGGGATTTAGAATTTTGCATTTAAGGGCTATAACTTTCAGGCTGTCAGCCTGAGGCGCTCATAAAAAAATTTTAAGCTCTTTGTAAATGAAAAATATTTGAGTTTAACAAGACTGTCAGGGTGAGCTTGTTGAACCCGAATTATTAGAGTAAACCCGCTTTCGACAGGCTCAGGCTGACAGCCTAATAGTTTGAAAGTCAGAGATTTAAAATACATGTCATTAGCAGCTTGTCGAAGGCGTTTTTATCACACCGGGTTCAACAAGCTCACCCTGACAATATTCTTTAACAAACCTGTGCTATTCAAATGAAAATCCTTACTTAAAAGCAATTAAATGAATATAGGGCTGGATATGATGGGTGGCGACTTTGCTCCGCTGGAAGCAGTGAAAGGAGCCGTTGAATTCTTAAGCAATACTACAGCCGATATACAGCTAACTTTAATTGGAGATGAAGAACAGATAAAAAAATGCCTTGTAGATCATCCCATCTCTGCAGATAAATACAGCATCGTTCATGCCACCCAGGTTATTGAAATGAACGAGCACCCCACCAAAGCATTAAAAGAAAAAAAAGATTCTTCCATAGCCATAGGTTTCCAGTTACTGGCAACGGGTAAAACTGATGCATTCATCAGTGCAGGTAATACCGGCGCTATGATGGTAGGCGCCCTCTTCAGCATTAAAGCCATAGAGGGCGTGCTGCGGCCAACCATTGGCGCTTATATGCCAAGAGAAGACGGCACACTTGGTTTATTGATTGATGTTGGATTGAATGCCGATTGCAAGCCAGAAAACCTGAACCAGTTTGCTATACTGGGATCTTTATTTGCCAAATACATTTTAAATTTTGAGAACCCTAAAGTTGGTTTGGTTAACCTGGGAGAAGAAGAAGGCAAAGGAAATATTTTAGCACAGGCCACTTATCCCCTGCTTAGAGAAAACAAACAGGTAAATTTTATTGGTAATATAGAAGGCCGTGATATTTTATTAAGCAAGGCCGATGTTTTTGTATGCGATGGATTTACAGGCAATGTAATTCTAAAGCTGGCCGAAAGCATTTACGACATCAGCAAACGCCGCAATATTGATGATGAACATTTTAACCGGTTTAATTTTGAGCAATATGGCGGTGTTCCCGTACTCGGCGTATCCAAGCCGGTAATCATCGGCCACGGCATATCCCACGCCATGGCATTTAAGAATATGATACGCATTGCACATCGCATGCTAGAAACTGACCTGCCTGGAAAAATAAGGAACAGCTTTGTTGCCCAGTCCTGAGGCTTTATGAATGCAACAACCTGCAAAAAATAATCTACCCCGCAATTTTATTTAATATTATTTTTATCTCAAGAATTTTTTATGAAATACAGCGCCTTATTTTTTCTGCTGCAAATAATTTGCATTGGGGGATTTTGCCAAAGCAAATCTTCTGAACCCATGTATATAGTTCCGGACTCAATTAAAGCAGTTGGAGTTTATGCTGAAATAAATTTAATAAACAAGAGCAAATCAAAAAGAATTATATCCGGAATAAGTGCAAACGGAGCTAATGTAGGTTTAGGTTATAATAAAAAACAAAAAGTAATTGAATTCTACTTTTTAGATAAGAAAAGAAAAGACATTGCCATGGGCTCAGAGGTTTATCAATCCGGCTTTAGCCATGTTTGGAATTATGAATGGAAGTATAATGAAACCTATCCTTTACTTATACTAACAGCCAGCGACTCTGCATCAAACACTACCATTTACTCCGGTTATATCTATCTTACCAATGACAAAAAATGGAAGTTAATTTCTACCCGCAGTTACAAAGACACAGTCCGGGTGAAGTATATCTGGGCCGAAAATAAGAACAGGAAAAAATTTGCTGTAACTTATAACAACCGGTGGCTCTTACGCAGCAACAATACCTGGAAGGCCCTCGATTCACAAACCACCAAGCCCCCGGTATTACGTCCTTTCAGTAATATTGATAGCCTGGCGCAACAAAAAATTGAGGAAGATAATTTAATAGCCAAACTACCTAAGGACAGCGTTACCTATAAAGAAGGCATATTTTATCAAATGCTAAAAGAAGGTACAGGAAGGCAGGTGCTTGTAACAGATACTGTAGTTATCCATTACAAAGGCTCGCTCTTCAGCGATGGAAGTATATTTGACGAAACAAAAGAAAAGCCGGCAACATTTCCTTTACAAAGGTTGATCAGGGGCTGGCAGATAGGTGTACCGCAATGCAGGGTGGGTGGCAAAATAAGGCTCTACATTCCTTCGGGTAGTGCTTATGGCATCCGCACATTTGCAACTGATATTCCACCCAACAGCACATTGGTCTTTGATGTGGAAGTGCTGGATGCTAAAGAGAAAATAGTAAAATAATAAAAATTTTAAATGCAGGCTTATGCAAAATGATAAAATAATTTTTGTTACAGGTGCCACAGGCAAGCAGGGATCTGCTGCTGTTGAAAGTTTAATTAATAATGGCTTTACCGTAAAAGCACTTACCAGGAATGCCGGGTCGACTGCTGCGCAAAAATTAAAAACTCTTGGGGCTCAAATTGTAAGGGGCAACCTGGATGATACAGCCAGCTATGGTAACGAACTTAAAGATGTACATGGAATATTTTGTGTGCTTACATTTGAAAATGGTGTAGACCGGGAAATAAAGCAAGGTATTGCAATGGCCGATCTTGCAAAGGAATATGGCATCAACCATTTTTTATACTCTTCGGTGATAGGCAGCGACATCAACACCGGTATTCCGCATTGGGATAGTAAATTTATTATTGAGAACCATATCAAACAGATTGGATTAGCTTATACCATCATCAGGCCCTGCTCTTTACTGGAAAATCTCTTAATTCCACAGGTTAAAAGCAGGCTGCTTAAAGGTACACTGTCATCGCCGGTAAATAAAAATGTGCGTCAGCAATTTATCGCTTGCAAGGATGTGGGAGAAATAAGTGCTGCTATATTTCTTGATCCTTCAAAATACATAGGCAAAACCTTTAACATTGCTGCAGAAGAAATGGATATGCAGCAAATGGCTGAGACCTTTTCGGCAGTAACAGGCAAACATGTGAAATTTCAAAAACTGCCCATGCTTATAACAAGACTGGTGATGGGTAAGAATCTTTACAAAATGTTTAAATGGATAAATGAAAATGATTCACTTTTTGTAAAAGATCTACCGGCATTCAGAACTGAATATCCAAACCTTACTACTACTAAGGAATGGATAAAAAATAATTTCCCTGCAGCAACCTCAGCTTAAAATCTATAGCAAAATCAAAATAATATGCGATCAATTTTTTTCAGCTTCATTTTCCTGATTGGCGCTCATCTTCTTCAGGCGCAACCAACTGCTGTAGATAAAAATGACCTATACACATATGAAAGAACCTATGACCTGGGGAATAATCATCGAATTACACTTGGAATTTTTGATGAGTTCAAAAGCCTTGTTTACTTAGATCTTAAAACTTTAAAACTAGGGGCTTTAGTGCCCATACAAAATAATATATTCCGGGATAACAATGATAGTAGCAAAATATTTACCTTCTCCAGGGATAAAGAGAATAATGTAAGCAGTTTGATGATAGTGGAGAACAGCAAACCCATATTTGCTAAAAGAATATTTGCACATAGCAGGCGTGCTGTTTCATTTAAAAGTGATAAAAAAATATTAAAGGGCGATCTGTATATCCCTTCTGCAAAGGCTCCGCATGCCGCTATAGTATTTGCACATGGCTCCGGCCCCGCAACCAGGAGTGTTGCTTTTTTTACAACTTATTTTTTACAACTGGGAATAGCCGTATTAACTTTTGATAAACAGGGAGCAGGTGAATCAGGCGGCGATTGGCAAACTGCCAGTTTTGGTGAACTGGCCAACGATGTGGTAGCAGCAGTACAATTACTAAAAAAAGAAAAGAACATCAACCCTAAACAAATTGGTGTACTGGGAAATAGCCAGGGCGGCTGGATCGGTTCGATGGCTGCCGCAAGATCAAAAGATATTGCTTTCTTATTAATGCGTGTAGGATCAGGAGAAAATGTTATGGAAACCATGCTGCATGAGAACAGGGGAATTGCTTTGGCAGATGGATTTAACGAAAAAGAGATTGAGGAAATGATTACACTCGACAGGAGTTTTATGAATACAACGTTGCAGGGAAAGAGCTGGGAACAGGGAGACTCTGTTATCCAGAGTTATAATAATGCAGGCTGGTTTAAACAAGTGTATCCAAAGCCAAGGATAAAATCTACGGGATCTGAAAAAAACTGGGCATGGTTACAAAAACATCTATTGTACGATTCTTATGATTATTTAAAAAAAGTAAAAGTACCTGTGCTTTGGATGATGGCAGAAAAGGATTGGAATGTAAATTCTCAAAAAAGTTATCCAAGAGTTGATGACGCCCTAAAAAAAGCAGGAAATAAAGACTTTACCGTAAAGATAATTCCCAACAGCGGCCACAGCAGTTTGCTTGCAAAAACCGGTTATTATAATGAACCCTTTTCCTGGGAGTATGCCGCTGGATTTTGGGATACTATGAAAGATTGGTTACACAAAAGAAAACTTACCAGATAAAAAAAACAGCAGGGACAAAGCCGCAACTGGAACTCTGCCACAGAAGAGGAGCAAAGACGTTTTGGTGCCGGGGGCTAAGGTATAAATTCTATTGCCTGTAATAAAAAAACATTCCCATGGGGCGAATGTTTTTTTTATTGAGATTTTTATAAAGATGGCTTGCGATTTGTGGTCGTAAACTAATACAAATGCTGCACTAGTAATGTTTTTTTATCTTTACAAAAAAAAGAAAGGCCGATGAAAAAAAAAGACCTGCTGGAAAAACTGCACCAGAAAATGATTGCCGAAATCCAGGATTATGCAATTATACTGCTTGATATTGACGGAACGATCTTATCATGGAATGCAGGAGCAGAAAAAATAAAAGGATACAAAGAGAGCGAGATCATTGGACAAAATTTCAGGATATTTTATTTGCCACAGGACCGCCAGGCAGAATTACCTGAGCAGTTGATAGCTCTTGCTATGAAGGAAGGCAGGGCAAGGCATATTGGAAGGCGCCTTAAAAATGATGGAACTGTTTTTTGGGGAAGTATTTTAATTACTGCCTTACATGATGATAATGGTGAAGTGATAGGCTTTACCAAACTTACCAAGGATGTGGATGCAGACGAGAAGAATTAAATAAAAACTATGAATACTAAAAGTAATGAAATAAAAAAAAGAAGATATCAAACAGGAAGTATTTGACCTGTATGATGACTATGCACACGACCGCATAAACCGGCGTGATTTTATGCAAAAGCTATCCCTGTATGCCGTAGGCAAATAAACATCAATTTGAGATAATATGGGTATATATATACACTCTCTACATAACTTTTCTATCATATTCAATTCGAATAATTAATGGTTTAATTTTTGTGTTACCTCTTCTTTAATAATTAAAACTTTAATTATGACAGGTTATCACACTTACAAAACTTGTATTGAAGCATGTTTAAAATGCGCTGCAATATGTAATCATTGTGCATCATCATGCACCCAGGAAGAAGATGTAAAAATGATGGCAAAGTGCATTCAGTTAGACATGGAATGTGCAGCTCTTTGCTATGCTTCAGCACAATTAATGAGCTTAGGCAGCCACAAAGCAAAAGAAGTTTGTCAACTATGTGCAGACCTTTGTGAGGCATGTGGCAACGAATGCAGCAAGCATCAAACAGAGCATTGCCAGGAATGTGCAAGAGCTTGTAAACAATGTGCCGAAGAATGCAGAAAAATGGCAGCTTAGTTATTTTACAAAAGGCAGGCTTTATGCCTGCCCTTTTCATTTTAAATAATTATGAAAATGGAACAGAGTAAAAATATGCACAACATGCAAAGCATGAGCTACAAAATGTTTGTTGTAATGATGGTCATTTCTTTTTTCATCATGTATGTTGTAATGTTTCTCAATATTGACAAATTAGCCCACTACCATACAAGTGCTACAAGAATTTATATGGCATTGCTTATGGTCGCTCCAATGGGTATTGTTATGATGCTGATGATGGGTAAAATGTATCCAAACAAAAAATACAACACCTCAATCATTATTGCAAGCATTATAGTTTTTGGGGTTGTTCTTGCCGCTTTACGTACCCAAACACCCATTAGTGATGTTCAATACATGAAGGCAATGATACCGCATCATTCATCAGCTATCATGGTTAGTAAACATGCAAACCTCAAAGACCTTGAAGTAAAACAGCTATCAGAGCAAATTATAAAATCACAAGAAGAAGAAATTGCAAAGATGGAAGCTATATTGGAAAGGATGAAAAATCAATAGTTGACGATAGATGTGTCAACCACTTTCCCTGTTATAAGCCCCCGAATAAGTCAGGCACTTGGGGCAGGCACACTGAACGCTGTCAAAAAGCCAACTTGCATGAAAGGACAACTAATTAACGAAAGAAAAAAACTTCTTACTTCAATAGAAAACTTTTTAGAAGCTCCAATGATTTTCTTAGGCTTTGTATGGCTGGTTTTATTGGTGATTGAATTGATATGGGGCTTAAATAAACCACTTGAATATTCAAGCTTAACAATCTGGATTATTTTTATTGTTGATTTTTTTGTTAAATTTATTTTAGCACCGGTTAAAGTTGATTTTTTAAAAAAGAACTGGTTAACAGCTATCTCCCTTATTATTCCGGCTTTAAGGGTCTTTCGTATTTTTAGATTTGTTCGTTTGCTGCGGGGCTTAAGAGGCATCAGGCTTGTCCGGCTTGTTTCTTCTTTAAACAGAAGTATGAAAAGCCTGGGTGCGACAATGAAACGGAGAGCCTTTGGTTATGTTTTTATGATTACCCTTTTAGTAACTTTTGCAGGTGCAGCCGGTATGTATGCGCTTGAAAATCCAAATCCAGGTTTTGATAGTTACGGTATGGCTTTATGGTGGACAGCCATGCGGGTTATAACTGCAGGTAATGAATTTAATCCTTCCACGCCTGAAGGCAGAGGACTTGCATTTTTAATAGCAGTCTTTGGGTACACTATTTTTGGCTATGTCACTGCCACATTTGCCAGTTTTTTTATAGGGCGGGATGCTGAAGAAAAAGATGCTCCTGTAGCCGGCGCAAAAGATGTAGCGGAATTGAAACAAGAAATAATTGCACTTAGAAAATCAATTGATGATTTAAAAAGTAAAACTTATTAAGTAGTTTTGTTATCTCTTTCATTGGTTTTGTGTAATCCTATTATAAAATTCGGTTCATTTTCAAGCTATAGTACATTCAATTCAGAAACTCTCATAGCCAACCGCAAAATGCAGCACATTTGTAAGGAACACAACTTTCGGGTTGACAGATAACTACAACCTTTCTATAAAATTGCAAGTATTCAAAGTGGACAAAGAAATTCAATTCTTCTCTAAATTCAGCGTTTTAATACAATACTATCATGGGATTATTTTATCTTAATTAATTGTAATAATAAAATCACCCACATTCAAATTTCTCTTAAGATTCTGTGAATGATGTAACTATTATTGATAATTGTGTAACATTATCGGTAGTTAAAGTACTTACCTTTTGTTAGTCTTAGTAGCAACAATAATTCACATAAATAAAAGAATGAAAACATTACAAACAACTTTATTAGTAATTGCGTTATTATCACTATTCGCATCCTGCCAGCCTGCATCGGATCAGTTAAACGATCTTTCAAACATGGATACCAGAAATAAAATCATGAGTAAAATTGCCAATGATAGTATGATGTCAAAAGAAATGATCGGCGCAATGATGAATAGCAGTAATGGTATGATGATGATGCAAAAAAATCAAAATATTTAAAATGAATTGGATTATAAATGTTTCTGAAAGAGAAAATGAAGCACTGCTTAAATTTCCTGTGTATATCTCCCTACTTGCCGCTAATAGTGATAGTAAACTGGATGGAGCAGAAAAAATATCAGCGATCAAATTTTCTCACATAAAAACATATTCCTGTGATCCGTTGCTTACTTCATTTTACAAAGAGGCTGATAAAGCTTTTGAAAAGAATATGCTGCAAATTGATAAGGATTTACCGGTAAAAAATGAAGCAAGAGCTGCTGCTATTAAAAAAGAATTATTGGATCTCGAAAAAATTATATTGAAGTTGGGAAAGGAATATGCCACGGCAATGCATCGGAGCATGAAGTCATTTAAAGATCATGTATCAAAAGCACACAACAATGTGTTCATGGATTTTCTTTTCCCGATGCCTATAGAAGGATTAACCTATTAATTTAAAATACTAAAAAATGAAAATAAAATATCAAATACAAGGCATGAGTTGCGGAGGTTGTGTTAATCACGTAAAGCATGCATTACTTGAAATTCCCGGAGTTGAAGATGCAGATGTTCAATTGAACCCACAAAGTGTATTGCTTACCATGCGTGAACCGCTTGCCATTGAAGTATTACAGGCTCAGCTTGGTAAAGCGGGAAATTATACCATAAGGGAAATTATTTCAATCGCATAATGGATAAAGAGAAAAGAAAGAGCCGGTTAAACCATGTACATAGGTAAAAAATTGAAGAATATTAATATAGCCATGTGGATAGTTCCTTCATTATATATGTATTAATAACTAAAATAATAAAAAATGAAAAAAGAAATAAAAATGCTCCCAGCATCTAAAGGGAAAAAAACAGGTCCTGGAAGTGACCCTATAAATAAATTTAAAAAAGGAAAAACTACAACTGCAGCAGCAATTGACGATATTATAACAGGTGCAGTTGAAAATGTAAAGCCCCGGTCAGGCAATGGACTTACCAATGAAGGCACTGTGGTTTTTTATGATGAGGAACGTTGATCACCTAGTTAGATTTTAAAAATCTCTACAAGTTTAAATCCCGGTGGTAAAACCAGGTATGAAAGAAAGTTATGGCACATTATCAGAAACTATTAATGCTTTGAAAAAAGAAGGCTATACTATTGACTTTAATATCCATGAAGAACACCTGGTATGTCATCAGGCAGATATAATATTATCTCCTGATGATTTTGAAATTGATATGTTTTATCGTTTTGAGGGCGAATCAAATCCCGACGATCAGTCAATATTATATGCCATTTCCTCGCTTAAGTTTGGCACAAAAGGACTATTGGTAAATGGTTATGGAATTTCCTCAGATCCAATAACCAATAAATTGATTTCAAAATTAAAAACACATCACTAAAAATTGAATAATGGAAAATAAATCGAACGAAGCCACTACTTTACGGCCTGAGGGTGATCGGATGTTGAATGCGAGGTTGGTTGAAATAGACCTGAATAAATTTATTACTGAACTAAAACAGGAAACTACCTGGGCAGACAGTGATCGTAATTCCATCACCGTATTCAAATCTGACACTACTACCATAGTACTGATCGGGATGCGTGAAAATGCCGAGTTAAAAGAACATACTGCCATTGGAAATATTACTGTGCAGGTACTGGATGGTGAAATAAACTTCTTTGCAGAACAACAAACACTTTCTCTGGTAAAAGGGAAAATGATCACTTTAGAAGCAAATATTCCACATTGTGTTACTGCAGTGAAAGAAAGTTTTTTTCTGCTCACCCTGGTAAAAAAATAATTATTATACACCATTCCAAAATGGATCGCAGTAAAATCGTATTTGTATTTTTTCAAAAGAGAAGGAAAAAATAAAAAAAGTAAGCAATGCAAAATCTCTGGCTTTCAATTCTGCCGCCTATTATCACTATTGCAATTGCCGTTTGGTCTAAGAAAATCATTCCCTCGCTTTTAATAGGTTTGTTGGCAGGATGCTATTTTCTTAACCCAACGATTACAGGTGGTTTTGAAACTGCGGTTGACCAAATTGTAAACACATTAACCGATAGCGGAAGCCTCCAGGTGCTTTTATTTCTGTATTTGTTTAGTGGTTTAATGTCCCTTATTATAAAATCAGGCGGCATAAAAGCATTTTCAGATATAGCAGACAGGCATGTAAAAAGTGAAAGAGGCGTGCTATTTCTATTATGGGCTTTGATACCCGTTACTTTTATTGATTGTGGTTTTAGGATTGTTGGTGCGGGTTCCATTACCCGTTCGCTTGCGGAAAAGAATAAAATGGCCAAAGAGCGGTTTGCTTTTATGCTTAACAATACTGCAAGTCCGGTAGTAGAACTTATTCCTATCGCCACAACTTATGTTGGATTTAATATTGCGAATATCAGTATCGGTTTAAAAGCAGCCGGAAACCCGGAGGACGCCTCAGCTTATACAATCTGGCTTAAAGCTATTCCTTTAGAGTTTTTCAGCATCGTATTAATCATTATTACTTTTTTATCCATCTTCTATCAATTGAAAAAACCGGTAAATGCTCATACAAAACAAGCTGCTGAAAAAGAGCTGAAAGGAATGAAGAGGAATATGGAAGAGGAGAAACCATCAATAAAGCCAAGGGTGATTAACCTTATTGTTCCATTGTTAAGCGTAATTTCTCTTAGTATATTTTTCTTTTGGTTTTTTGGGAAAGATAAACCGGGCAACAATACTTTTATTGAAGCCATGTCAAATACTGACCCAAACCGAGCCATGCTTGTCGCATTGTTTATCACAATAATTATATCTGCTGTCTTTTACTTTTTCCAAAAGTATAATCTAAAAGAAATGACATCAGATATTATATCCGGTGGAAATGAAATAATGACCACTTTAGTAATTCTCATTCTGGCCTGGCCTTTAGCATCTGTTTCACAGGCGTTGGGTTTGAATGAATTCATACAACAAAACTTAGGCAGTTCTATGCCCGCATGGAGTGTAGCCGTATCGCTTTTCATACTGTCGTCTGCTGTAACTTATTTTATTGGTTCGGGTTGGGGGGCAGCGTCTTTACTCATGCCTGGTGCAATTTCAATTGCCGTGGTGTCCGGAGCCGGCATTCCACTTTGTGTAGCGGCAATAATTACAGGAGGCACCTTCGGAGATGTTACTTCACCGGTTGCAGGTATGACTAATATGTCATCAAATATTGCCCATGCTGACCATGCAAAATATTTAAGATATGCAAGCCCTTATAATTTCATTGCAGCAGGTATTGCGGCAGTTTTATTTTTAATAGTAGGAATAATTAATTAAGAATGTGTGATTTTTTTATAAGTAAACTAATACAGCAGGGGGTTGAAATAAAACTCAGGTCAATATTTTACTATCACACTTATTAAATCATACATAATTGAAAAATATCAACAACATATCAACTGATGCACCGGATGGTATTAATAAATCATCAGCGAATAAACAATTGAAAAAATTGCAGATAAAATTTTTTGAACTTCAAAATCTTTTTTATACAGAAGGAAAACATGCGCTGCTTATCATTCTGCAGGGCATGGATACGTCCGGTAAAGATGGAACGATACGTCATGTTTTTTCCTGTATCAATCCGCAGGGATGCATAGTGAAATCTTTCAAAACACCAACCGAAGAAGAAAAATTGCACGATTTTCTTTGGCGCATTTATGCTAACCTTCCTGAAAAAAAAATGATTCAGATTTTCAATCGTTCACACTACGAGGATATTTTATTTCCTGTTGTTCACGGGTTGCTTGATAAGAAAGAAACTCAGGAACGATATGAGATGATTAACCAATTTGAAGAACATCTGCAAAAAAATGGCACTATTATTCTGAAATTTTTCCTGCACATTTCTAAGGAAGAACAGGACGGGAGATTAGAAAAAAGATTAACTAACCCTGAAAAAAAATGGAAATACAATGCCGGGGATAAAAAGGAAGCGAAAAAATGGGATGACTATATGGATGCCTATCAGAATCTGCTGGATGGATGCGGCAAGCACAACCCATGGATAGTGGTTCCTGCAGATAAGAAATGGTATCGCAATTATTTAGTGGCAAATACAATTGTAGAAACACTTGAAAATTTAAAAATGAAATTTCCAAAATAAAATTTAAACAATTTAAAATTCAAAATCATGGCAGACATCACCATCAACATTAATACCGGTTCTAAAAATAGCGAACCCAAGATTACAACTACTACAGACAATACTTCGACCGCTATTCCAAAATCAGCATCACCAAAAGCGGAAACTCCCCAAGCAGTGATGACGGAAGAAACTACTTCGGAAAAAGAAACTCCTAAAGAGGATGACGCAAAAAAAATGGACATGACTGAAGCCGAGCATGCAAAAATGAGTGAGGATAAATCCGACCCTTCAGAAGAAGCTGCTCCAAAACAAGAAGTGCCGAAAGAAGAAATGAAGGAAGAAAAATCTCCGGAGAAAGACGACTCAAAAGAAATGGACATGACCAAAGCCTAGCATGCAAAAATGGGGTCTGATAAATAACCCTTTAAAGTATTTTAAAAAGGAGTTGTCTGGTTCAAAAGGAAATCCCTAAAAAGCATAACCAGCATAAAATTGACCATTATGGCAAAAATTACCATCAATATAGACACCGAAGGCGATGAGCCGACGGTTACCACTACAACGGAAAATACTAAAGATGGTACTCCTGAGATAGAGCCGTCAAAAGAGGAAACTCCGAACAAGCAACCGAAAGAAGTAACGCCAAAAGAGGAATCTCCAAAAGAAGAAAAGAAAGAAGAAACTTCTCCGGAAAAAAGATCCACAAACGATGAATCCCGAGAGAAAGACGACTCGAAGAAAATGGATATGACCAAAGAAGAACATGCTAAGATGGACCACAGCAAGATAGATCATTCTAAAATGGATCATGGAGCTATCCCGATGGGTATGGCAGGGCATGATCACCACCGAATGATGATCGCAGATTTCAAGAAACGGTTTTGGGTTAGTTTAATCATTACCATACCTATTCTTGTTTTCTCACCAATGATCCAAGGTTTCGTTGGTTATAATTTCTTGTTGTCAGGCAATCAATACATCCTTTTGGCACTATCATCATTTGTTTATTTCTGGGGTGGCTGGCCATTTTTGAAAGGTTTTTGGGGCGAAATAAAAAAAGCATCGCCAGGGATGATGACGCTGATTGCGATGGCCATTTCAGTAGCCTATTTCTACAGTGCAGCCACCGTATTCGGTTTGCCTGGTATGGACTTCTTTTGGGAATTAGGTACCCTGATTGTAATTATGTTGCTGGGCCATTGGATTGAAATGAAATCGGTGCTTGGTGCTTCAAAGGCTTTGCAATTACTGGTGAGTATGATGCCTGCTGAAGCTCATCGTGTAAAAGCAGATGGGCAGGTGGAAGATGTGAAACTGGATGTGCTGGAGCAAAATGATGTGATTATGATAAAGCCGGGTGAAAAAGTACCGGCTGATGGTATCATTATAGAAGGTAGCAGTTATCTGAATGAAGCGATGCTAACCGGAGAATCCAAACCTGTAAAGAAAGAGACTGAAAACAAAGTAATAGGCGGCTCTATCAACGGCAATGGTTCGCTTAAAGTAAAAGTAGAACATACGGGAAAAGACAGCTATCTCAATAAAGTGATTACGCTGGTAGAAGAAGCACAGAAATCAAAATCCAACATGCAAAACCTTTCAGACAGGGCTGCTAAATGGCTTACTTATTTAGCCTTGGGTATTGGTTTTGCAACTTTGGCTACCTGGCTAATCCTTGGCTTCCCTTTTGTTTTTGCATTGGAGCGAATGGTAACCGTAATGGTAATTGCATGTCCGCATGCATTGGGGTTGGCGATCCCATTAGTAGTTGCTATCTCCACAGCAGTATCTGCCCAAAACGGGCTCCTGATAAGGAACCGTACGGCCTTTGAAGAGTCACGAAAAATAACGGCGCTTTTATTTGATAAAACAGGAACACTCACCAAGGGTGATTTTGGTGTTACAAGAATAGTATCAGTTGACAAACAATTTTCAGAAGATGAATTGTTGCGTCTTTCTGTTGCATTGGAACAAAGTTCAGAGCACCCAATTGCTGTGGGCATCGTTCGTAAAGCAAAAGAGAAAGAGATCAATGTTCCCAAGCCCGAAAAATTTAGTGCAATAACAGGCAAAGGTGTGGAAGCAATTGTTGAAGGCAAACAAATAAAAGTAGTAAGCCCCGGTTATTTAAAAGATAAAAATATTGCTGTTCCTGAAGATGCGTACAGCAGCGAAGCAGAGACAGTGGTCTTCATTGTTATAGAAGAAAAACTTGCAGGGTACATAGCGCTGGCTGATGAGATAAGGGCCGAAAGTGCTGAAGCCATAAAAGTGTTTAAGAAGAATGGCATAAAAGTGTTAATGGCTACCGGCGATAATGATAAAGTTGCAAAAGCGGTAAGCGACCAGTTAGGCCTGGATGGATATTTTGCAGAAGTACTGCCACACCAAAAAGTAGAGATCATAAAAGATTTACAAAGCAAAGGCGAATTTGTTGCCATGACCGGCGATGGTGTAAATGATGCTCCGGCACTAGCACAATCAGATGTAGGCATAGCGGTAGGTTCCGGCACAGATGTGGCTGCAGAAACCGCAGATATTATTCTGGTAAACAGCAACCCACAGGATATCGCCAATCTTATTTTGTTTGGAAAAGCCACTTACAAAAAGATGATTCAAAACTTAGTTTGGGCGACAGGATATAATGCAATTGCAATACCATTAGCGGCAGGTGTTTTATACAAATCTGGTTTTG
>JBBSJI010000034.1:0-29492 GCA_038257425.1 Chitinophagales bacterium | reverse complement strand
TTACCAGGATGTTTACAATAAATCTCATATAGGTGTTTTTAGGTTTGTTTAGCAGAAGGTACAAGGTACTGTTTCTTTGTCAACAAGATTGTTACACAATTATGATAATTAGTTGCATACTTCCTGGCACAACACTGAAAAGGAGTAATGTACTACGCCGTTGTTGGGTGTTCGTGCGGATGGTATTGAAGCCGGGCAATCACCAACAACATTGCTTACTGGTTTAATTATAAGTTTCTAATTGATAGCCTCTGCTGGTTGTTGGTGATGCCAACGCTGCATTAGCTGCGGCACGAACACCAACAACGGCAGTCGGTGGGCTTCGGGCTGGATAAGGAACACCAACAGCGGCGTAAAAGCTTTACGTTTATAATTAATGATTGTGGACGGAATACTTGAGTCAGTTGGAGTTGATCGTTTGCTCTAAAGTTTAATGAAAAATCGTTTTGGATCTATTAAAGGAACAACAAGCTCATCTTTTTTTGTTACACTATTTTTTACACTAATTTGGTCAAAATATTTTCTTTTAATTTTGTAAATTCTTGAAATGTAGAAACTATTATCAATGTAACTTTCTTTCTCAAATTGTTCTGTAGTTGAAATTGAAATAAAATTTCTAAATATTAAAGGGGAATTCTCCTGATTAACATTTACATATTGAACTGGTATTTGAGTTTTGCCATTAATACTTGTGAGCTTATCCTTAATTATTGTTCCGCTTATCTGGTCAGGCTTGGCTTGATATAAAACTGTTTGAACTCTTGTTATATTTGATAATGGGGCTAAGAAAGTAATTCGTTCAGGCTTTACAGAATATGAATTTGTAATTCCTTTACCGCTATTACTTGTACCAAGTGAAAGCAAGTTAAATGCTCCCGAGTACATACTTGAATAACTAAAAGATGAAAATTTAGTTTGACTTTTTGTTTTCATTTCATCAGCCCAATAATCCGATTTTTGATCATTCCTTATTACTGAGCTTTTTTTCCAGTCAATATAAATAGGAATATTCAACTTATTATAAAAAGTATAAGACATTATTCCTCCTTCAGCCCAAAAAGAATAGGTGATTTTTACAGTATCGTTTTCGAACACGTAATAATTATCATCAGCTATTTTAGCGGAATTGGGTTTAGTTACATAAAGATTTGAATACTTTGTACAGGAAATGAAAATAACTGAAATCATTAGAATGAATAAATATTTCATTGTAAAGTAGTTTTGGTAACTAAATGTAATATATAATTTCAATAAGGGAAGAAAATATATTTTGCATTTTCGGATAGCACTCTATTGCTCTTCCAATATTTTTTTGCACACACTCCTAAACCAGCAGTCGCCGTCATCCGGTGTTATCACCGACGACTGAAGTTTGAGTTGGTATGAATTTGTTTTTGTCGAAGGCTATTTTAGGACAAGACAATGCTTTATTTTTCAATTTTAACTGGAACTTTACCAAAAGTAGAAAAGCCACCTACTTCATCAATATTTACATCTATTGTTTCGTTTGGTGCCAACCTCACTGTAATACTTCCATCTTTATTGAGTGGGAATTGTACAAACTTATTACTGGCTGGTTCTTTTGCACTTGCAGTAGGAATTAATCCAGTAATTGCTAATACAATAATTCCTAAAAAAATTGTCATGATTGTAAGAATGACATTTAAGTACTTAATCTGTTTCATAAAAGTTGTTTTATTTTTTGTTATTAAATAATTGAATATTCTCACAAATTATCCCACGTCTTATATCTTTCCAATTGTTCCCAATCACACTTTTTTTAAATCCATAGATTCAAAAATAGCATTTGCCACTTGTTTATTTCTCTTTATAATGGTTGATGTTGATAACAATAACCATTCGCTATACTTGTCATGTGCTTACAACGGTTCCCGGCCTTGGTTAATCCACTGCATTGAACTGTCGTATTTTGCCCCTGCGGTTTTTTCCGTGGAGTTTGTGCATATTCAATTGGTGGATTGCAAATTTTACAGGGTTCAAGGCCCAATTCATTTGCCTTTGCAATGGTCATTTCTTCTGATACATTCTTTACCATTCTACAGCTAGCCAAATGATATTTTGCACCCGAAGGTGTTTTATAAACTGTTTGCGCTTTTAGCGAAAAAGAAAAAAGGAGTACAAAAGGGTATAAGATATGGCTCTTACGAAATGGCATTTAAACAAGGTAGTCGTTTATACTGAGAACCTCAAATGTTACATTATAAGTTCCCGTTTTCGTCCCTTAGTGGGATAAAGCCAAGCGTACAAATACAGAATGTAGATGAATAAGGAGGATTTGGTAATAAGTGCCGGGAACATTTGTTATATGGTAAAATTGGATTTTCTAAATATTCACCCAATGGTATAACAATATCATTTATCTTATCACATTCGGTACAACAACCAGTGCCAATCAGAATAACATTTAATTTTAGGTTTGTTGCCAAAGCATTATCTATGCTTTGTTGAAGCAACCTGTTTCTTTCTTTTTCGTTCCATTCATTCATATGGCTGCATTTATTCTTCCGGTTCTTCACTTATATCTTCCTTGTTATCTTCTAAAATCAAATTTGTTTTCTCCTGCGTCAACTCCTGAACATTACGTAGTTTTCTTTCAATGGCTCTTGTTCTTACTTCCGAAGTGTCAATTACATTAGTTGCTTCAATCAATTTCTTTTTTGTCTTCGCCAGCACATCGCCAAATTGTCCGAACTCGGTTTTTACTGCTCCTAATAAATCCCAAACCTCACCACTTCGTTTTTCAATTGCAAGTGTTCTGAAACCCATCTGCAAGCTATTTAGCAATGCGCTTAAAGTTGTTGGACCAGTTATTGTTATTTTGTAATCCCTTTGCAGTTGTTCAAATAATCCTGGCGTTCTCAACACTTCGCCAAACAAACTTTCATAAGGCAAGAACATAATTCCATATTCCGTAGTGTTCGGTGGATCAATGTATTTTTCTTTTATGTCTTGTGCGTTTTTCCTTATGCCTTTCACAAAAGCTTTTCTGAACTCCTCAATTTTTTCTATGTCGCCTTTATCATAAGCATCAACCAATGATTCATAATCTTCTTTCGGAAATTTTGAATCAATTGGCAACCATAAAATTTTTTCTAAATTATTACCGTGTGGCATCTTGATCGCAAACTCTACAACTGCACCGCTACCAACTTTGGTCTTTACATTTTTTTCATATTGCTCATTCGTCAATAAATCTTCAATCAAATTTTGTAATTGATACTCACCCAAAACTCCTCTTGATTTTACATTGCTCATTACCTTCTTCAAATCTCCAACACTACTTGCAAGGGTTTGCATATCACCCAATCCCTTATGAACTGCTTCCAGTCTTTCACTGACAAGTTTGAAAGATTCTCCCAAACGCTTTTCAAGCGTTTCATTCAACTTCTCGTCAACTGTTTTTCTCATCTCCTCCAACTTCTTTTCATTGCTCTCCTGCATTTTGTTCACTGAATTCTCAAGGGTAGTTTTCAGTTCTCCCAACTTTAAATTGTTTGCTTCATTTTGTGTTTGCTGATTCTTCACGAAATCAGAGAAATTTTCCCGCAACTTCTCGTTGAAATTTTTTAGCCCATTGTTCAAATCAGTTTTGAATGATTCAAGGTTCTCCTTCAACTCCTTTCTAGCGTCTTTGTTATTTGTATCAATGGAAGTTTGAAATGATGTAAATTTTTCACCCACTGAATTAGTGAGCGCAGTAAGTTGTTCCGAAAATGTTTTGGTAAAAGTGTTTAACTGGTTTGTAACTTCTTCTCTTAACCCTTTTGAGTTGTCGGTATTTTCTTTTCTGTTAGTTGCAAACTCACTTTTCAAATTGCTTTCTGTGTCCTTCAAATTTTGTATCAGTAATACAACTGAATTTTTTATTTCGGGTAGGTCCGCACTTTTTTCTTTCTTCCCTGCATTTATAGTGAAAAAAATATTTATGATTAAAAGAATCGCAAGGGCTGTAAGGAATATGTAGGTAGGAGTCATTTGATATTTGTTGTTTTAATTATCCTTCTTAATTTATTTATTAGTTCGTCAAAAGTAATTTCATCCCTTTTTTACCCATTCTGTTCTCGCCATTGGTTGGAGACTTTGGGGAGTGTTTTTATGTGTGAGCTATATCACCTGTATCAGTTTTAATGTTCTGTCACAATAGTTTCTTAGTTCTGCATCATTCACAGGTTCGCTATCGCTGTTTGAGTTAAACCTATGATGATATTTTTTTGAATAATCGTTTATGTCAGTCAATTCCTGTAAGCTACTTTGTAGTCGGAAAAACCTGTCAGCAGAATTTGTGGCAGTCCTTATTCTTGAGATAAAATCTCCAAGCCAATCGTTAGGTAAAACAAGGTCAAAGAATTTTAAATGAAAGTAGCTTTCTAAAGCTGGTCTCAAACATCTTGCAACACTTCGTCTTTCTTGGTCGGATAAGCATCCATTTGTCAAGTAGTTTGTGATTGCTAAACTGTCTTTAAGAATACTTGAAAGAGTTTCTGTGTCAATGTTGAACTCAACAATACAACTTGTGTTTCCTAAAAATTCTATTTTGCTGCACTGACTTGTCAAAGAAATTTGGTTAGCATTTTTCCAAAACTCGCAAGCGAAAATGATGTTGTGAGTGAGAACAAAAAGTTGTTTGGCTTGCTGTCCAAACGCAATTAATTTGTTTATGGTTGTTGATTTCCTGTTTAAGTCAAAACTTGAAACTGGGTCGTCAAATACAATAATCTTGTCCTGAATGTTTCCGTCCAATTCCAGTTTCGTCAAGAAGAATGAAAGTGCTAAAGCACTTTTGTCTCCTTCGCTTAACGAATATTTAAAAGAGGGGTGAGTAGGAGTATCTTCAAATTTAATTTCGTTGCCGTTGATATGCAGAGCATATTTTATCATAGGAACTGTGCTACTTCCTACATAGCCACTATCCAAATTTCTAATTTCAAGATATGGAGCAAAAGCCTGTAAATACAAATTTATTTTTGCGGTGTAATTTGTAAAAATGGTTGTTGAATAAGTGTCAAGCAATTGTTGCTTGGTATTTTTTTGTGTAACGAAACCGTCAACTGCTTGTGTATATGTTGAAAGGTTGGTGCAAAGAGTCGTTACTGCACCATCCTCTTTTTTCTTTATTGCTTTTAATCTCTTTAATTCTAATTCAAGTTGAACCAAGTTTGGTTGACCTGAAGACTTTAAAGTTGTAATTCTTGTGTTGTAAGCTGTGATGTCAGTATTGAAGACACTAAGTAGAGTATTGAGAGTTTCAATTGTCGTCTGAAATGTTGTTATCGAAGTGGTTTCTTTTGATTGAATTGGGTTAGAAGATTTTTCAGTAAAAATAATTTTGACTGCATCAAACTCATTTTGTATTGTTGTCTGTTGGGCAATTATGGAAGTTAATACAGGTGGATATGCTAAGTGAGTTTTCCAAAACTCAATTAGGTTTTGGTTCGCTGAAATTTTGTTTTCAATTTGTAGAAGTTGTGACTCGGAATTGAAAGTTGAAATTGCCGAATTTAGCTGCGATAATGTTAGGAGCAAAGAATTATATTCCTCGTTAAAATATTGTTTGTATGCCTCAACAATTTCTACTGTTTCGTCAATGGGTTGTAAGCAGAAAGGACAAGTGTCGGCAGTAATGGCTTCATAGCCTTGCTTAATCCATTCCTCTGCTTTCCCATCCATTGAAAGATGCTCTTTGTGTTCCTTAAACTTTTGAAGATAAGTTTCTGATATGCTATCTATGGATTGGCTTAGTGCAGAAGTTGAGGTTGAAATTTCAAAAGGAAGATTGAATAGTGGAACTGCTGTCAATTCAGATTTAGTTTGAATTTCTTGAAAACTTTTTGCTGTGGTAATCTCTGCTTCTTTGGTAATTATTTTATTGTCAATGCCTGTGTCCGCTGGAAGATTAGAGAAGTCAACTGCTGTGTATGCTCCATCAATTGCTAATTCAATTTTTTCTGTCGTGTCCCTTATTTGAGCTTTACCATTTTGAATTCTATCTTTTAAAACTTGAATGTCGTTCTTTAAAACAATGCCTGGTTGTCCGAAAATGATTTCAAATAAATTCTTCTTGTGTGTGTTTTGAATTTCTAAACCTGTATAAATATTTTCATTGATAAAGTGAATGTCAAAAATTTCAAGGTTCGGATATTGGTTATCCCAAACATTGGTTGAAAAAGTGAATTTGGGATTTGTTGTTACATCAGTCAAAACTTCAACCGTCTGCGGAAATGTTCTGTCAAATGCTCTCTTCTTTGCAAGTAAGGCGTTGTTGTCTTTTAATGATTTGAGAATAATTGCAAGTGTTGTTTTGCCACTGCCGTTTTCACCGTACAGAAGATTTATTCTTTCAAAGTCTGTTGTTCTATGCGGTGCAGGAATTGAACTATGATTGTAGTTCAGAAATTTTCCAGTGCCGCTTATTTTGATAAATTTTTTAATCATTCTTTTGCCGTTGTTGTTTGTGACGATGGTATTAATGCTGGGCAATCACCACCAACACAACTTTCTGTTTTTGAATTATTAGTTTCCACTGCCTTAATTCTTGCTTTCTCGAATCATTTACATTTAATGCACAACTTAGTTAATGAAAACCTCTAAACCTATACCCCAAATAGGTAATAAATAATTTCCACCATGGTTCGTATTCCTCAAAACCGCTCCTCCACAATCTACGCTCCTATAAAATCTCAATAAAGGTATGTCGTAAAAGAGTGCCCTTCGTTCCTCAGGGTAAACTGTGCCACCGCAGCTTAATAGAAATTCAACTGCTGGGTTCCCGAAAAAAATCGGGACAAGCCACAAAAAAAATTACTTTTGCAGCCTTAACCATAAGCCTTCCGAAGTTTTAAAAACTTCGGAAGGCTGTAGCGATAAAAACAAATATTATGAGCAAAGGACCCGTTTCAACTTTTATAGAACATCACTACCGCCATTTTAATGCAGCGGCTTTAATGGATGCCGCCAAAGGTTATGTAACCCATTTGGAGGAAGGCGGTAAAATGATGATAACCCTCGCCGGCGCCATGAGTACGGCCGAGCTGGGTTTGAGTTTAGCCGAAATGATAAGGCAGGATAAAGTGGCCATCATCAGTTGTACCGGCGCCAACCTGGAAGAAGACATCATGAACCTGGTGGCGCATAGTCATTATAAAAGAGTGCCTAATTACCGCGACCTTAGTCCGCAGGACGAATGGGAACTGTTGGAGAATCATTATAACCGGGTTACCGATACCTGCATTCCGGAAGAAGAAGCTTTCCGCAGGTTGCAGCAGCATATTCATAAAATATGGAAGGATGCCGATGATAAAGGCGAACGTTATTTTCCGCATGAGTACATGTACAAGATGTTGCTCAGTGGTGTACTGGAACAGTATTACGAGATAGACCCAAAGAACAGTTGGATGCTGGCGGCAGCACAAAAAGGTATTCCAATTGTGGTACCGGGTTGGGAAGACAGTACGATGGGAAATATTTTTGCCAGCTACATTATTAAGAACGAACTGAAAGCTACCACCATGAAGAGTGGTATTGAATACATGGTGTGGCTGGCGGATTGGTACCGGAATAATTCATCAGGCAAAGGCGTGGGGTTTTTTCAAATAGGTGGTGGTATTGCCGGCGATTTCCCGATATGTGTTGTACCCATGATGTACCAGGATTTGGAATGGCATGATGTTCCGTTCTGGAGTTATTTTTGCCAGATAAGTGACAGTACAACATCTTACGGATCTTACTCCGGCGCTGTGCCCAACGAAAAAATTACCTGGGGTAAGCTGGATATTAATACACCAAAATTTATTGTGGAGAGTGATGCAACAATTGTTGCACCATTAATATTTGCGTGGGTGCTCAACTGGTAACCCCCTCCGCCCCCTGAAGGGGGAACTGACCAAAGCGAAGGAGCCACCCAGCCCCCTAAAGGGGGAGTTTTGGAGTAAGCAGGTTCAAGAGTTTTTGCTAACCAGCAAAGTGATTAAATTATTTTAGGCCAGGTTCCCCCTTTAGGGGCAAGTTCTTTTCAATTTTTTGAAGAACGGCATCTAAGCTATGCATAATTTCTTTTGTTGTAAATCGAACAACTTTTAATCCGAGGTCTTCAAGATCTTTTTGTCTTATAGCATCGCTTGTTTTCATTTCAACAAGGTCATGAATACTTCCATCTATTTCAATTATTAATTTTTCAGCATGGCAATAAAAATCTGCAATATAGAGTGAGACTGGGTGTTGCCTTCGGAATTTTAATTTTGGAAAATATTCTTTTAATCTCCCCCATAATATCATTTCAGTAGGCGTAACATTATTCCTTAGCTTCTTTGCCAATTCAAAAACCATAGGGCTAGCACCATAGAACATGCTACCCCCTTCGCCCCCTGAAGGGGGAACTGCATCGTCAGGGTCGAAAAGTTTTTTATTATCCATTTGATGATAAAAAAAATCAAATAATTAAAATCAGGGTTCTGATAAACGAAAAGAGCCTGATCACTTAGAGTCCAGGTTCCCCCTTTAGGGGGCGGAGGGGGTTACCTCGTCCCCATATTCAATGGGGTATCACGTTTCAGCATCTCATTCCTGTTTGCCATTTCCCATGCGGTATGAAAGATCATACGTGTTCTTTTTTCGAAGAGGTTCCAGTTTATCTTTTCAATGGTGTCGGTTGGTTTATGATAATCTGATTTAAGCATACCATCGTAGAAAAATAAAATGGGTACTCCCTTGCGTGCAAAATTGTAATGGTCGCTACGGAAAAAAATACGGTTCTGGTCGTTGGGGTCATCAAACTTATAATCCAGTACCAGGTTGGTGTATTTGTTATTGGCGCCTTCATTAATGATGGGCAGGTCGCTGCTTATTTTATTATGGCCAATTACATAAATATAGTTAAGGCTGTCGGCAGTTTTGCGTTCTGTATCTACACGGCCCACCATATCAATGTTCAGGTCTACCGTTGTTTTATCCAAAGGAAAGAAAGGATGATCGCTGTAATACTCACTGCCCCATAATCCTTTTTCCTCGCCACTTACTGCCATGAATACGATGGTTCTTCTTGGCCTGTTGCCTTCTGCTGCAGCCTTGGCAAATGCTTCTGCCATGGCAATAACTGCAACGGTTCCGCTGCCATCATCATCGGCACCGTAATAGATCTGGCCGTTACGCATGCCCAGGTGATCGTAGTGGGCAGTTACAAAAACATACTCATCTTTTTTATCGGAGCCCTCAACAATACCAACCACGTTGCTGGCATTAATGGTAGTGCGGTGTTTTTCAAATTTGTATTCAACTTTTGTTTTGCTTTCTATAGCCCATTGGTTACCGATAGTGCCGTTTGCTTTTACAATTTTAACAAGGGTGTCAAAATTATTACCCATGATCTCTTTGGCAAAAGCATGCGAAAGCGTTGCAAATACCAATGCATTTTTTTCTGGATTACCCGATGGGAAATACACGCCAGTTTTTTTACCGTTATCAACAGCACGCTGGTTAAAACTTTCCTGGTTTGGATTTATAACCAACACGCCCTTTGCACCCTTTGCTGCTGCAACCGCTACTTTTTTGGGAACACCGGGAAATGACCATGCACTGGCACGGGTGCCGCTGGTTCCTAAAAAATATTTGCCGTCCCTTTTGGGTTCTCCCAAAAAGATGATCACGATCTTTCCTTTTACATCAAGTCCGGTATAGTCACTGTATTTTTCATCATCAATACCATAACCTGCAAAAACTATTTTGCTTGCTTTGAATTTGCCGGTCTCATTATTATTAAGCTGGCTGATAAAATCTGTACCGTATACTGCTTTCTTTTTGCCAACAGTAAGCTCGGCCTTTTTTAAACTATCCTGGTATAGGGGGTAGAATTGTTGATAGCCTTTTAGTGCATCAACCGGTTTTAAGCCAATGACTTTAAACTGAGCTTCGATATATGCCGCCGCTTTACGCTGGCCTTCGGTGCCGGTTTCACGTCCTTCCATTTCGGCACTGGCAACAATGCTCAGATGCTTATGCAGGTTATCTACGTTAATGATGTTTGCGTATTTTGAAGAAACATCTGTTTGTGCAAAGGAAACAGCACCCATTAGAACAAGGGCAAGAATAAATATTTTTTTCATTTTTAAAATTTAATGAATAGCAAGCTAGTTAAATAGAGGAATATCTGTTTTGTGTTTTTTATGAACGGTTTTAGAAGTACAAAGTAAATAGGGGATGTAAAGTATATAAGGTATGTAGAGTATGTAAGGTATATAAAGTATTTTGGTGGTTGTGTAAGATTGCCCCTACTTTATATACTTTATCAACCTTTTATATTTTCTACAAACTAACAGGAAATTTTTGCAACCCGGTTCTGATGCCTTCCACCTTCAAAAGCGGTGTTCATAAAAATGTCGAGCATTTTTTCAGCATCGCCATCCCGTACAAAACGTGCAGGAATGCAGATGATGTTTGCATCATTGTGTTTACGGGCAAGCTCGGCAAGCTCTTCGCCCCAACAGATGGCAGCCCTTACACCGGCATGTTTATTGGCTGTGATGGCAACACCATTGGCACTGCCGCATAATAAAATACCAAAAGCAGCTTCCCCTTTTTCCACTGAGGATGCAACCGGGTGAGCAAAGTCGGGGTAGTCAACAGAATCTTTATTGTAAGTGCCAAAATCTTTAAATTGTATACCCTCTCCTTCCAGCATGGAAATAAGGTCTTCTTTGCAATCAAATCCTGCATGATCGCATCCTATGGCTATGGGTAGTTTTAAATTGAAAGGAGACATGGAATTTTGAATTAAGAATGATGAATTAAGAATGCTAAAGTTACATACAATTCATAACTCTTAATTCAACATTCATAATTAAGCTTAGCTCCATTCTTTTTCTTCTTTCGCTCTCCTGCGGTCAACACGGGCAACGAGCTGTATGCTTATCCAGTAAAGCAATAATAAAGGAATGGCTACAATTACCTGGCTGGTAATATCCGGCGAAGGAGTAATAATGGCAGATACAAGGAGGATAACTACAAATGCATATTTAGAATATTTTCTTAATAAGCGGGCATTTACCAAACCTATCTTTCCTAACACATAGGCCAGTATCGGCAATTCAAAGGCAATACCGCAGCCCAGTATCAGGTTGGTAAGGCTATCTATATAATCATTGATACTGGGTTTGTATTGAATAGCGCCACCTGTGCCTAAAGTGAATGAGGCCAAAAAATTAAATGTGAAAGGAGCCAGCAGGTAATAACCAAAAGCTGCACCTATAAAGAAGCACAGCGAAACCCAGAATATACTGCCCCTTGCATATCTTTTTTCTTTGGGAGACAGCGCAGGTTTAATAAAGCGCCATAGCTCCCAGAAAATATAGGGAAATGCAATGATGACGGCCCCGATCATGGCAATGCTTAAGGCTGAGGTAAACGTACCATTAACCTGGGTAACCAGGAACTCGATCTTTACCGGCGGCATACATAAGCTATCACCAACTCCCAGCCACTGTCCAAAATCGCATAACCTGATATAGGTTACAAAATCGGGGCTTGAGGGGGCAAGAATGATATTATCATACACCCAGTTGCGGAATACAAAAATAATGATAGCTGCTGCCAGCCACACGATAACTGAACGCATTAAATGCCAGCGCAGAGCTTCCAGATGCCCCATAAAAGACATCTCCCCAGGCTCAGGTTCATTTTTGTTCCTTAGCCGCTTAAAAAACTTTTTTCTATCTGGAGATTCTATAGCCAATGTTATAATTATGTTTGCAAAGGTAAAGGACTACAGCTTTAATACACCCGTGAATTTTACAATCTGGCAGGGCGATAAAAAAAGAGAAGCCCCTGTAGAAACAGGGGCCGTTACCAAAACTAACTGCTTATGAGAAAATTTGAATTGTCGTTGTTATAAATACATATACGCAAATGTGGTGCCAAAAGTTTTTTTTAAAATGTTAAGGAAATATTAATACGCTCATCTTAAAAATCAACTTACTTTAAAGAACGACAAAAAGAACTTATTATTTTTTATTGAGGCTATTTTAAGTAGTAAATATGGAAAAATAGCTTCTGATTACAAATAGACCTCTATAAAAACCGGGAGTTTAATTCCACACAAAAAACATACTGTAGAAATAGTGTGCTTTAACAATGCTTAAGATGTAATCCTACTTAATGAAACCTTTGATAAGGTCCATCAATCCGTCCCCGCCATTTCTGGCCTGCTGGTTTTGGGCGCCACCCGCTAATTTGGAAACAATGTCCATTAATCCGCCTCCTGCCTGTTTACCTTCTCCACTAAACTGGCTGATGATATCCTGGAAATTAAACCCACTATTACCTTTGCTTTGTTCTTCCTGAACCAACTCATCGGTTTTGCCCCCTGTAATTGAATTTAATAATTTTTCCAGGGAGAAATCATTATCAGCAGGGTCGTTGGTTTTGTTGATGAGGTTACCCAGCACATTGGGGATGAGGCTGCCGGACACATTACTAGCCTGCTTATTACCAATATTGAACTTGCTCATCAGCTTGCCGGCGAAATGCCCGATCATCATATTAACGATGGGATTTCTTAATAAACCCCCTTCTTTAGTTTTACCCTTATTGCCAAACATAGAGAGCACATTTTGCAGCCCGCCACCTGCTACCATATTGCGCAGTCCTGATGCTACAGTATTGGTAGCTTCCGCCACCACCTCGTTATTCTTTTCATTGGGGATGTCAGGATTATTAATCACGGCATCGTTTGATGATTCCTTTACCAGGTTAAATAGCTCATTCAGCATAACATTAAAAATTAAGGAAGATTATTGATATACCTGAGCAGGTTGCAAAACCGGTACCATAAATAAAGGATGAACGCTGCAGTTTAATTTTGTGTGGTCATTTTCTCGGCATTTTCAGCAAATTGAAGTGCATCTAAAAACTCCTGTATATCCCCGTTTAAAATGGTATCTAAATTATAAACTGTTAACCCGATGCGGTGGTCGGTAACCCTGCCCTGTGGAAAATTATAGGTTCGGATCTTGGCACTCCTGTCGCCTGTGCTTACCAGGCTCTTTCGCATGTGAGCTGTAGCTTCCTCTACTTTTCTTACCTCTTCATCATACAATCTGGTCCTCAACATCTCCATTGCTTTTAACCTGTTGCCCAGCTGCGAACGGTCAGTCTGGCACATTACCACAATACCGGTTGGTTTATGGGTGAGAAATACTTTGGTTTCCACCTTATTTACATTCTGCCCACCGGCACCACCACTGCGGGCAGTTTCCATTTTCACATCCGACTCTTTCAGGTCCACATCTACATCTTCAGCCTCGGGCATTACCGCCACGGTTACCGCACTGGTATGTACCCGGCCACTGGCTTCTGTATCAGGCACACGTTGCACCCGGTGCACACCACTTTCAAATTTTAAAACACCATATACGTCATCGCCAACAACTTCTACCTGTACTTCTTTGTATCCACCCACGGTTCCTTCGCTTTCGCTGAGGATAGCCGTCTTCCATCCCTTCCTTTCACAATATTTTAAATACATACGCAAGAGGTCACCGGCAAAAAGAGAGGCTTCATCTCCACCTGTACCGGCCCTTATTTCCAAAATGGCATTTTTTTCATCGTAAGGATCTTTGGGGATAAGCATATTCCGGAGGGTCTTTTCCATTGCTTCTTTCTTTTCTTCCAGTTCCGGTAATTCCTGTTTGGCAAGCATCCGCATTTCCTCATCATCGCCGTTCAGCACTTCTTTATTGAATTCAATATCATCAAGCAGCTTAACGTATTCGTTTCGGGCATTCACTATCTTTTCCAGGCTGCGGTATTCCTTACTGGTGGCGGTAAATTTTTTGTTGTCGCTTACGATCTCGGGGTTGGTGAGGGCTACGCCCAGGTTATCGAACCTGCCCTTTATTGCATCTAATTTATCTAACATCGTGTAATTTTATTTTTGTACAGGCTTTAGTAACTTCTCTCATCATCGTTGTGTCACTCACTTGTACTGCATACCTTTGTTGAACTTTGTGTGTTTTGCCCGTACACGGTCAGACGAGGGCGTCAGACCGTGTACGGGCGGCAAATTTACAATTTATCAACCAATCATTTTGTATAGAAAATTTTCAGCAGAGCAATTATTTACCGGCTACAAAATATTACAGCAGCAGGTGCTTATTACTGATGCATCAGGGTTAATCATAGATATTGTTGCTGAAACTGATGCCGGAGACGATATTGAAAAAATGAAGGGCATACTCAGCCCGGGCTTTATCAATGCACATTGCCACCTGGAATTATCACACTTAAAAGGGCATATACCTAAGCAAACCGGACTGGTTGATTTTGTATTAAAGGTTATTAATGAAAGACATTTTGAAGAGACTGAAATTTTATCAGCTATTGAAGTTGCGGAAAAAGAAATGCTGCAGAATGGTATTGTAGCTGTGGG
The DNA here is from genome assembly GCA_038257425.1 of Chitinophagales bacterium. GTDB lineage: Bacteria > Bacteroidota > Bacteroidia > Chitinophagales > Chitinophagaceae > Ferruginibacter. Next base: position 15,058 of record JBBSJI010000034.1, on the reverse strand, counting down.
GGATATCTGTAATAATACCCTTACCATTCCACAAAAGATTAAACATAATCTTCAGTATCGCAATTTTATTGAGGCCAGTGGATTTCCTCCCGGGGTGGCAGAGATAAGATTTAAAAGGGCTTTTGATCTGTATACAGCGTATGCAGAACATTTTTCTGCTACGTCTATTGTTCCACATGCGCCGTATTCTGTTTCGCCTGAATTATTTAAGATGATCAATAATTTTCCGGGTAATGATCTGGTAACAATTCATAACCAGGAAACTGAATCCGAAAATGAATTTTTTGAAAAAGGAACAGGTGATTTTATAAGACTTTATGAAAAGCTGGGTGTTGATATTCCTTTTTATAAACCAACCGGTAAAACCAGCCTGCAAACCTGGTTGCCGTATTTTACAAAAGAGCAGTCAATCATTTTAGTGCATAATGTAACTACTTCAGACAAGGATATGGAATTGATAAAATTCAAAATTCAAAATTCACAATTCAAAATTTTCTTTTGCCTTTGTCCTAATGCCAATTTATACATCAGTAATATGTTGCCCGACGTAAATTTGCTGATGAAACATACAGATGATATTGTTTTGGGTACCGATAGTCTTGGATCAAATGACCAGCTGAGTATTTTGGCCGAAATTAAAACGCTGCAAAATAATTTTAGCCAGATTGATTTGGCAACCATGCTAAAATGGGCCACCATCAATGGCGCCAGGGCATTGCAGATGGATGGTATGCTGGGTAGTTTTGAAAAAGGGAAAAATCCCGGGCTTGTTTTGATTGAAGGAGCACCAGATCTGCAAGTGAATAAAAAAAGTTCGGTTCGGCGGATCTTATAGGCCTTTTATGGTCCCGACGGCTTTCAGCCTTCAGGCCCGGCTACAAAACTTCGTGCAATACCATCAATGTTTTCATCTGCCCAAAATCCTGAATATGCAGTGCATAATATTCAAGGTATCTTAATAATAATATTCTTCGTATTTCCTGGTTCAGTTTAAATTCTTCCAGTTCATGGAGCTGCATCACTTTTAATAACAGTGCTGTAAGTTCTGCATATTTTCCATCCATAAAATAAGGGTGCGTGGGTTGATGATCAATAAAACAACCTTCCTGCAAATCCAGCACATTGTTATCGCTGCTGTAATTATCCGTCATGCGGAAACCAAAAAAATGCGTGAGGTGAAGGGTAAAGAATAAAGCAAAATTTGCAGCAACAATTTTTTTTGACTGGTCCAGCTGCAAAAAAGATTCTTCGCAAAAATTAAAAAGGTCGCTATTGGGTTCCGGCTGTTTTAAGCATTTTTGCAGCAACTCCGTCATAAAGGAAGCAATACTGTTTTTGATCACATCACTCAACAGTTTATCATACAGCATAGCCCAGTAGAATTCTTTTATGCGCTGCATACTTTTATTTTCGTTGTGGTAAACCACAAGGTCTAAAATGGCAGCATGCTGAAAATGATTTGCTTTGGACGCTGATTTCTTTGAGGTTCTCACACCGTTCACCATATAAGTCTGTATGCCGAACATTTCGGTAAATATGGTTACCACCAGGCTGGTTTCACCATATTTAATACTTCGTAATACAATGCCTTTTGTTTTGTGTGTCATACCCCAAATCCGCCAGCTGGCGCAGCTTTTAAAGTTCGTTTGTTTAAAAGACCATTTCTTTACGCAGGTTTAAATACCCAACAAATGCAATACCACACAAATTATCGTTCTTTGCACAATCTAAAATCTAAAATCTAAAATCAGAAATATATATGTGGCAACGTTTGGGAAAATTGGTGCTTAAATTCAGGGGGCCTTTATTGCTTGTTTTATTATTGATAACTGCCGTAATGGGCTTTTATGCCAGCAAGGTTAAAATGAGTTACGAATTTTCGAAAGCTATACCTACCGATAATCCCAAATACCTGGAACACATCTCATTTAAACAAAAATTTGGCGATGATGGAAACCTGCTGGTAACCGGTATACAAACCGAAAGCTTATTTACTCTTAAATACTTTAATGCTTACCGGGAACTTCAACAGCAATTAAAAAAAGTAAAGTATGTAGAAGATATTTTAAGCATCCCCACTGCCATAAAACTGGTTAAAGATCCGCTAACAGAAAAACTGACAGCGCAAAAAATATTCCCCGATTCTATTCAAACACAGGAGGCACTCGATACCGCCGCCGCTGAATTTTTTAACCTGCCATTTTATAAACAAAGACTCTATAATCCGGTGTCGAAAGCATACCTGATGGGCGTGCGTATTAATAAAGATGTGCTGAATTCCAAAGGCCGCACAGCGGTAATAAATGATGTAATAAAAACTGTAAAAGAGTTTGAAGAAAAAACAGGATCAGAAGTTTATTTAAGTGGTTTGCCGTTGATAAGAACTGTTATTGCCGACAGGGTGCAAAATGAAATGAAATACTTTTTATTCGGCTCACTTTTATTAAGTTCACTTATACTGGCGCTTTTCTTCCGGTCTTTCAGTACCACGCTGCTTTCTTTACTGGTAGTGGTTTTGGGCGTTGTGTGGAGTGTGGGTGTTTTGTATTTATGCGGCTACCAGATTACTTTGCTTACAGCATTAATTCCCTGCCTGGTTGTGGTAATAGGCATACCAAACTGTATTTATTTTATCAACAAGTACCATACTTCCTACATACAATCGGGTAATAAAGAAAAATCACTGATAGACATGGTGAGTAAGATGGGTGTGGTTACTTTATTTTGCAATCTTACGGCAGCCATTGGCTTTGCTGTTTTTGCATTAACCCGCAGTGCCATCTTAAAAGAATTTGGGGTAGTGGCAGGCATCAGTATCATGATCATTTTTGTTGTTTCATTTATTTTACTGCCGGCAGCATTAAGCTATATGCCTGCTCCAAAACCATCACAAACAAAATACCTCAATAACAGGTGGCTCACAAATTTTTTACTGCAGATTGAAAAATGGGTTTTTGACCATAAAAAAATAATTTATGCTTTTACGGCAGTTGTTTTAATTTTTGCAATGGTTGGTATTTTTAAATTAAAGAGTGTTTCTTTTATTGTTGATGACATCCCTAAAACAGATAAGATATATACCGACATTAAATTTTTTGAGAAAAATTTTGGCGGAGTAATGCCGCTGGAAATAGTGATTGATACAAAAAAGCCGAAAGGAATCATCAATCCTAAAGTAGATATTCATGCAATCGCAGCTTTCCAGGATTCTTTCCTGGTTAATCTTAAGGATATAGCCAAACCGCTCTCGGTAGTGGATGGCATCAAGTTTTTTTACCAGGCCGCCAGCGAAGGAACAGGAGATTCTACCTTTACTTTACCTGCTTTTGGTAACCCTTTATATGATTTACACAAGCAAATGCTTCAGTTAAATGCCCGTCGAAAAAATAATGAAATGACTGCCTCTGACTCGGCAACCAGTAAATTAATGGGTTCTTTTGTTGATTCCAGTGAGCAATACCTGCGTATCAGCATGAGTATGGCAGATATTGGCACTCAAAAGCTGCCACCATTGCTAGATAGTATTCAGCATAAAGCAAATGAGTTGTTTGATACAGCCACCTATAAAGTGCAGCTCACCGGTACAAGCATTACCTTTTTAGAAGGAAGCCGTTTTATTGTAAATGGGTTAAAGGACAGCATCTTTTGGGCGTTTATTTTAATAGCATTGTGTATGCTGTATTTATTTAAATCTGTCCGCATTTTATTTTGTTCTCTTATTCCCAATGTTATTCCCCTGGTTATAACAGCCGGTATTATGGGCTGGGCGGGTGTTCCATTAAAACCTTCCACCGTTTTGGTATTCAGTGTTGCATTAGGCATTGCTGTAGATATTACCATCAGGTTCCTGGTGAATTACAAACAGGAGCTGCCTTTATACAACAATAATGTGATGGAAACCATAAGTGCCACCATTAAAAACACTGGTTTAAGCATTGTTTATACAGCACTTGTATTAATTGCAGGATTTGTAATTTTTTGTGTAAGCAGTTTTGGTGGAACCCAGGCTCTGGGATGGTTAACTTCAATAACTTTATTGGTTGCCACATTAACCAACCTTGTTTTGCTCCCTGTTTTATTATTGTTGTTTGCTCCAAAAAAGAAAGTAAAAAAATAAGCGATAGAACAGTTGTAAAAAACACATCATCTAAATTTTTGTATAGGACAAGAATTTATTGCCAGGCGATAAGGGGATAAAAGCAGCAAATAGGTCAATAAAAATGTCAAAGTATTTGAGAATTACAGGGATTGTGATATATATTTGTCGCTATAAACTATTAAGCAAATGAGAAAATTGATTTTAATTTTATCGGCCGTTTTTGTATTTGTACTAAATGCTGCCGCCCAGAACCGTACCGTAAGTGGTAAGGTTACTGATGATAAAGGGGCTCCCTTAGAAGGGGTTTCTGTTACCTCTCCCGATGGAAAACAGGGTACTCAAACAGAAAAAGAGGGTACTTACAGTATCTCCATTCCGGCCACTGTAAAAAATCTTAATTTTTCTTACGTTAATTTTGTAGCCCAAACAAAGTCAATCGGGAACAACCTGATAATAAATATTATTTTAAGATCTTCCGATTCCAGGCTGGAGGAAGTGGTTGTAGTTGGTTACGGAACGCAAAAACGTAGGGAAGCAACCGGTAGTGTGTCTTCTATAAAAGGAGCAGTAGTTGCCGATAAGCCCGTTCAAAGTTTCGAACAGGCGCTAGCCGGACGCTCAGCGGGTGTTCAGGTTTCCATACCCAATGGTGTGTTAAATAACCCTCCGGTTTTTCGTATCAGGGGAACTAACTCCATTTCATCAAGCTCATATCCTTTAATCGTTGTTGACGGGATACCAAGTCCAACAGGCGATTTAAGCGGTTCAAATGCAGCAGGTAATGCTTTAGCCAGTATAAATCCTAATGATATCGAGTCGATAGATATAGCCAAAGACGCTGCTGCTGCTGCTATTTATGGCAGCCGTGCTGCCAATGGTGTAGTATTTATTACAACCAAAAAAGGAAAGCTGGGTAAAAGCAGGGTAAACTACAATGCATCTTTTGGCTTTACCAGTCCTTATGGTATTCCTGAGGTGTTGAATGCGCAGCAATACACGGACTACAAAAACAGGGCTATTGCCAATAATCAGACTTTGAACCCTGCAACCAATTTCTTCAGAATAACCCTAGGCCCCGACGGTTTACCTATTAACACCAACTGGGCTGATGAAGTGTATCGTCAGGGATTTTCGCAGGATCATAATTTAAATATTTCCGGTGCTAACGAAAATACATCGTATTATTTCTCGGCTGGCTATACCAACCAGGAAGGCATCCTGAAAAGAAATGATTTTGTAAGAAAAAATATTTTAATGAACATTGAAAACAAGTTCAATAAAAAACTAACACTTGGTGCCAAAATATCTTACTCAAATGAATTAAACAAATCTGCAGTGTCATCAGGCTCTCTACCTGGTGAAGGATTTGGAACAGCAGGTTTGGGTAGAATTCAATTTGTTACGGCACCAAATATCGCCCCGATGAACAATAACGGTACTTATAACATTTCTACATCCGGTAACTTTATTGGCGGTATGAGCAATTCATTTGCACAGGTAGGGTTTTACAATCCACGTGTGATGCTTGATCGTAACCGTTCAAACAGCGAAGGAAATCATATTCAGGGTAATGTGTACCTGGCTTATAAGCCATTTAGCTGGCTTACTTTAAGATCTACTTATGGTATTGATTATCTGTATATAGATAATAATATTTTTCAAACACCATTGCATGGCGATGGCTTTGCAAGTATCGGTAATGCAAGCAGTTCCTTTTCTAAGCGTAAAAGATGGACCTGGAATAATACTGCACAGTTTGACTACAGCATCAAAGAGAAGCACAATATCAGCGCACTGGTAGGTCATGAAGAAGACCGCAGAACCGCTGAAGGATTTGGTTTAAACCGTCAGCAGATTTCAGATCAGGCTTACACTGTTATTCAGGCAGGATGGGGTATTAATAACCCTGCCGGAAACTTCCTGGGCGAAAATTATCTGTTATCTTATTTTGGCCGTTTAAATTATGATTTTAATAAGAAATATTTTATCAGCGGCAACATACGTCAGGATGAATATTCAGCTGTACCAGGCCAAAGAGAAGTCTTTTGGGGCGTATCTGCCGGATGGGATGTGAACAACGAGAAGTTTTTCGGTTCTATGAAAAAAGTTTTCAGCAGCTTTAAACTACGCGGCAGTTATGGTAAGGTTGGAAACACCGGTGGAATTGGTGATTTTGATACTTATTCAACCTATGGTTCAGGTTTGTATGGTGGTAATCCTACACTTGTATTTAACCAGGCTGGAAGCCCCGACTTAAAATGGGAAACCAGTAAGAAATTTGATTTGGGTTTAAATTTCGGCATATTAAATGAAAGAATAACTGTTGAAGCCAGCTATTATAAAAACAAGTCGGTTAATCTAATTTTGGGTGTACCTCAGGCTCCATCAACAGGTGTGCCAACTACAGTGCCCTTAAATGTGGGATCACTTTATAATAAAGGTTTCGAATTAACACTTAATTTAATTCCGGTACGTACCAAAAACTTTACCTGGACCTCTAACTTCAACTACTCAACCAACCAAAACAGGGTTACCGAATTAGCACCCGGATTATCCCAGGTATTAACCTCTACATCTGGGCTGGAAACCGTTAACCGAACTGCTGTTGGGTTTGGTGTTGGCAGCATCTGGGTTGTTCGTAGCGCTGGTGTTGATCCTACTACCGGAAGCCGTGTTTTGTTGAACGCTACCGGAAACCGTATTTTATATCGCTTTGCTCCTGTTGCAGGTCAGTTTAACTGGTCTAATACTGATGGAACAAGGTATAATAATGCTGCCGGGCAGTCAATAACTGTTAATCAGGCTTCGGATGCAATTATGTATAACTCGTTGCCAACTTTTTACGGTGGTTTTAGCAATAACTTCAGGTATAAGAGCTTCGACCTGGATGTACTTTTAACCTATTCCGGCGGCAATTATATATATTATGGTTCATGGGCAGGTTTGCACGATCAGCGTTTCTGGAATAACCATGTTGATGTGTTAACAGCCTGGAAACAACCTGGTGATATAACTACAGTGCCAAGACCCGTGTATGGTGACAATGTATCTAACGGATCGGCATTACCTATGGATTATAATGTTTTTAAAGGAGATTTTATTAAAGTTAAAAACTTAACGCTGGGTTACAACCTTCCACAAGAATCGGCCAAAAAACTGAGAATAACCAGCGCCAGGTTCTTTGTTAGCGGGTCTAATTTATACATATTTACCAAATACCCCGGACCAGATCCTGAAGTATCTTCAAACGGAAATAATACCAGCGGCCAGGGTGTTGATAGAAATACTATTGCAAACGGACGTACTATGACTGTTGGTATTAATATAGGCCTGTAATAAAAAACTGAATAATAAAATTAAATGCTATCAGAATGAAAAATAAAATGAAATACATAAAGAACATTTTCAGTTTAAGCCTGGTGCTGATGCTGAACAGTTCCTGTAAGAAGGACTTGCTTACACCTTTACCGCAAACAACGGTTCCTGATGTTACCGCTTTTGATACTCCCGAACGCATCTTAAATGAGACTCGTGGTTTATATTCGGCTTTAAAGAACGGTAATTTTTACGGCGGCAGATACCAGGTTTGGGGAGAAGTAAGAGCAGAAAACTATCTGAACCTTACCACCAACGTAGTAACTGGTTTTGATGTTTGGAACCTGAATGCGCTGGGAACTTCTACCAACTCGGTTCGTAATTTATGGAGCCAGGGTTTTTACACCATCAACTTGTGTAATTTATTTGTAGAAGGTATGTATGGAAAGGGAAATACCGTAGTTGGAACAACTTTGGGCAACCAGTATATAGGCGAAGCTTATTTAGTAAGGGCGCTTAGTTATTACAGCTTACTGCAGTTGTACGCCAGGCCATTTGCCGATGGCGCAGGCAGCAAATTAGGTTTGCCTTTACGTTTAACAGGCATTAAATCAAATGGTTCTTCCGCTATGGCCAGAAATACAGTCGCTGAAGTTTATACCCAGATTATTAAGGATCTGGATTCTGCTGAGATCAAGCTGCCTTTAACTTATGGCGCAGCAGCAAACGAGTTGAATACAACACGTTCTCACCGCAATACAGCCATTGCTTTAAAAACAAGGGTTTACCTGAGTATGGGAAATTATCCTGCGGTTATTACACAGGCTAATAAAATTGTAGCTCAGTCTGTTGCTCCATTTAGCGCAACAAGTGGTGTACCACATGCATTACAGCCAAGTATCACCAATATTTTTGGTGCGGCTCCTGTTTATAATACTACCGAGTCAATTTTTTCTTTACCAATGACATCTACTGCTGGTGATTTCCCCGGCACACAAAATCAACTTGGATTTTATTTTGTACGTAATGGTACAGCTCTTGGCTCTGCTGAATATTCTTTGAACCTGGCGGCTGGCAGTATTTGGGCCAATGCAGGCTGGTCGGCAACAGATATCAGAAGAACAGCCCTTACTTTTTTGAATTCGTCAAATGGCAGAAGATTCATGTCTAAATATCAAAATCCTTCTCCATACCTGGATTATGCACCGGTAATTCGTTATGCAGAAGTGCTGCTGAACTTAGCTGAAGCTTTAGCCAGAACGAATCCGCTTGTTGATGCAAGGGCACTCAATTTGGTTAATGCTGTACATCTTCGTTCTGATGCTACTCCTATTGTAGCTGCAACTCAAACTCAGCTTATTAATGCAATCATGCTTGAAAGGCAGATTGAGTTGTTAGGGGAAGGTTTGCGTAACGGAGATATCATGAGGTTGTTACAGGATATTCCTGCTAAAGGATCTGTACCGCTTAAAACACCCTCTGAGTCTGGTTATATCTGGCCTATTTCGGCTGATGAACTGGCGCTTAACCCATTGATGGTTGATAATTAATAATTGAAATATTTATAGAAAGAGGGCGCTCCGATTTATCGGGGCGCCCTCTTTTTGTTTCGGCCTGTAAGGAAGTTTATTTAAGCACTTCGGCAAGTTTTTTATGCAGTTCATCTCCCCTTAACCCGGTTGCAATGATCTTCCCTTGTGGATCTATCAGTACATTATAAGGAATACCGCTTATGCCGTACAATTCAACAGCGGAACTGTTCATGTACTTCAGATCGCTGATCTGCTGCCAGGCTAAATTATCTTTTTTAATAGCAGCAGTCCAGTCGTCTTTTTCTTTATCAAAGGATACACCTAATATTGTAAAATTTTTATCTTTGAATTTATTGTAGGCAGCAACTACATTTGGATTTTCTTCTCGACAGGGTGCACACCAGCTGGCCCAAAAATCAACCAAAACATATTTGCCCCTTAACTGGCTTAATGAAAAAGGTTTGCCATTAACATCATTCATCGTAAAGTCGGGAGCAATAGAACCAACTGCAGCCCCTGATGTTGGCTGAGGCTCTGTTTGAGAAGCGGCCTGTTTCTTTACATACTCAAGTGCATCAGTAATTCCTTTGTGCTTAGGAAAACGTTTGGTAAGTTTTGTTAAAGGAGTCTGGAACTCAGCCAGGCCTACAGGCGGCATTGTTGCGGCAAATAAAGAAACCATCGGACTTTTGGAAGTATCAGCATACTTGAAACAATAGCTGGTAAAATTTTCAGTTAAAGCACTGTATTCATCAGAGATGGCTATAAAAGTGCTGTCTGTTTCCGTTATACCTGCTTTAGCAAATTCAGTAAGCAGCCTGTTTTTATTGGCAATCAAAACGCCGATGCTGTCTGAGTACTGTAAAAGTTTTTTTAATGAACTGTTGGCAGGTCCGCTGAAAGATTGTGCTGCTAATTCAGGATCATTTGCTGTTGCGGTAAAGTTGATCTTTTCCCCATCATTGATAAAGATATAAGAACCTGTTCCGCTTTCAGTACGTAGCCTGTACAGGCCTTCTTCTGCTGCTGTAGCAGTAATCGTGAATTTTCCATCCACAATTTCAACTGTATCGAGTACAGCAGGTTGTTTTTCGCTGAAGTATAATTCTTCCAGGTATATTTTTTTATCAGTTGCAGATCTTAATTCTCCCGTAAGAGTGAATTTTCCCTTGTCTTCCGTGTCATTACAAGAAAACAGAATTGCAGCAATAACTGCTGCAGGAAGTAGTTTTTTCATTTATTTATCGTTTAGTTTTTTTTCTAAAATGCTGTTTACTTTTTGCATATCAGCTTTGCCTTTGCTTAATCTTTTTACTTCACCTACAAAGAGGCCTATCAATCCTTTTTTACCTGAGCGATATTCTTTTACTTTATCCGGCATTTTATTCATCACCTCATCTATCCATTGCGCTGTTGAATCATTGTCTTCTTCCAATAATAAATTAAGTTCCGTGGCAATCTGTAAAGGATCTTTTTGCGGATGATCCAGTAATGCTGAAAATACTTTTGTTGAAGCAGTTCCAAAATTAAGTTTGCCGCTATCTGTTAAAGCTATAAGTGAAGCCAGCCTGGCTGCAGGTAAAGAAAATTCTTCATAACCAATAGCCTTAGCATTTAAGTAACTTTTAACCGGTCCCAGCAGCCAGTTGGCCACTGCCTTATAATTATCGGTATGCTTTATTACTTCTTTAAAATATTCCGACTGCGCTTTATCATCGCAAAGTACCGCAGCATCATAATCTGAAAGTTTAAGTTCATGTATGAAACGTGCTTTTAACTGGCCGGGCAATTCAGGTATGCCATTTTTTATTTCAGCCAGGTATTTATCTGTTATATGAAACGGAGAAAGGTCAGGCTCGGGGAAATACCGGTAATCATCTGCATCTTCCTTCGACCTTAATGAAAAAGTGATATTGTTATCCGCATCATAGCTCCGGGTTTCCTGTTTGATGGGGTGGCTATTTTCTGCAAGCTCAATAAGTCGGATCACTTCAATATCAATAGCCTTTTTTACATTCCGGATACTGTTCAGGTTCTTTACTTCTACCCGTGTGCCCAGTTTTGTATCGCCTTTGAGGCGGATAGAAATATTGGCATCGCAACGAAGGCTTCCTTCTTCCATATTGCCATCACATACGCCCAGCCAGGTAACCAGTTTACGCAATTCAGTGATGTATGCAAATGCCTCATCGCTGCTGTGCATATCCGGCTCACTCACAATTTCCAATAAGGGTACGCCAGCACGGTTTAGATCGATTGATGTATAAGCTTCATCAATATCATGCAGGCTTTTGCCTGCATCTTCTTCCATATGTATCCGGTTCAAACGTATTTTTCTTTCTGTATTCCCAACTTTTATAGGAACATATCCATTTTTACAAATAGGAGTTGTGTGTTGCGAAACCTGGTAACCTTTTGGAAGATCAGGATAGAAATAATGCTTGCGTGCAAAATAATTAAGTTGCTCAATTTCACAATTTAATGCCAGTCCTAATCTTACTGCATACTCAATAGCCTTTGCATTCATTTTAGGCAAGGTGCCCGGGTGCGCCAATGTTACAGGACTGATATGTGTATTGGGATCTGGGCTGAAAGCAGCGCTATCGCCACAGAATAATTTACTTTGGGTAAGGAGTTGCGCATGTACTTCCAGGCCTATCACAGCCTCATATCTTTCATTTTGTGTCACGGGGCAAAGGTAATTGACAAAGGGGGAAATACAATTAGCTAAGAAGACAAATGCGGAAAAGGGCTGAAAGAGAAAGACAATTTGCAGAAATCGAGTTACAGAAGGCACTCTCTTTTTCCTCCTTTCTTCTTTTGACCTATTAGCAAAAAAAAGCGTCCTGTATTTTACGGGACGCTTTAGAATGCATATTCATGGCTTATACCGATTGTACCAATATTTGGTCAAATTGTTTTACTATCGGTATAATAGCATCTAATCCCGATCATCATCGGGAAAGATGATATTATAAATTAGCAGTCTTTAATTTCTTTGGGATCTTAATATCAAAGCTCATGGAACTACCATTACGGGTTGCTTTAATATTATAAGCTGATTTTTCTGCGTTCTCATGTAGTTGATCACGTACTTCATCTGTATTAGTAACTTTTTTGCCGCCTATTTCTGTTACCACATCATCTTTTTTTAAACCGGCTTTTTCAGCAGGTGAATCCTTGTCTACATCTAAAACCTTAACGCCATTGGCTTCCTCTGTATCCTGTATCTTTAAACCCAGTTTTTGTCTGCGGAAATAACCATCAGTTAAAAATTCATAATTATTATCAGCACCGGGTGTAAATGCACGGGGAGTCATATCTGCACCCCGCTCTTTCCACATTTGAACATCTGGTACAGTAAATGATCTTGTATTACCATCAGGGCCGCTGAAAGAATAGGCCATTGACCTTGACCGCTCACCTAAAGTGGCTTTGGCAGAACCTGCCTTTCCTTCACGGGTATAGTAAACAGTCACTTCATCTTTAGCTTTAAAAGAACCGATCACATCTGATAAGGATTCAGGGTTATCAACTTTTTTGTCATTGATCTTTGTGATCAGGTCGCCATTTTTTAACCCTGCTTTTTCTGCAGCACTGCCCTTGGTTACATTAGTTACTTCAGCACCTCCTGTTCCATTTGCATTATCTGCCCCCTTATTAATTACTTTGGTTGTTACACCTAAAAAAGCACCATCATTGGCATCATTAAAAAAGGTCATGCCATCAAAATCTTCGGGAGCCATTTTAAACCTGGTAGCGCCCCTTCCATCCCTGATGATGATATTTCTTTTATTGATGGTGATCTCATCATCTTTGAATTCAGATAATGGTTTGCCATTTATGGTTACTTTATCGCCTTTAATCTCTACAGTGATCTTGGTATCTTTTTCTCCTTTTTTACGGATAATGATCTCCTGGCTTTCCTTTTTTTCCTTATCAGCTTTGGCTCCTTTATCGCCTTTATCATCCTGAGCAGTGAGTGTAGTGGTAAAAGCAGCAAAACCTATGATAGCAGCGGTAAAAACAATTTTTTTCATGACTTAAATTTTTATATACGAAATGTTTAGTAGAGCAAATCTAAGGACTTATTCTGATTTACGAAACATTTCGCAGATTATTTTCTTTGCTTTAACAATTCATAAACACGAATTAGGGGGAACACTAATTAACCGAATTACACTAATTACACGAATTGGGAGAATTACACAGATCCCGGATTTGATAAGGTATAGGTTTTAACCGGGCAATTATCAACGATGCCCTCGCCAATAAAGTGCATCCCTATTTTTTCCAAAACTTTTATGGAAGCGGTATTTTCTATATGTGCTCTGCCGGTGATAAGCTTTAGTTTAAGCTCATTAAATCCATGATCTAAGGTATGTTTTGCAGCTTCGGTAGCATAGCCCTTGCCCCATGCTTTTTTCATAAGCCGGTAACCGAGGTCGATCTCATCCAGTTGGGGCCGGTATTTTAAACCGCACCAGCCAATGAATTCATTATTGCCTTTTGTGTGTATGGCCCAGCGGCCGAGGTTGTTTTGGTATTGAGGTAAGATGATATCAGTTAATATTTTTTTTGCATCGGCATCATTTTCTAATGTTGGTTCATGCAAATATTTTACAACTTCAGGATCGCTGTTCAGTTCCAGGATCAATGGCGCATCGAATTCTGTAAACCTGCGAAGTAGGAGGCGGGGCGTTTCAAAAACAAGATGCATAAAGTAAAAATAATTAATGGCGGACAAATTACAGCACGAAGTGTTTTATATAGCTAATCATTATAGGAGATGGAGACGGGTTCTGTAGTGCTGGGAGATACTATTTTTTCATCTACCAGGTACTTCATCCAATATTTAGCTCTCTGGGTACATTCGCAGCCCCATATTCCCTGCCAACTGCATAATTTATTTATAAATCCGAGTGTGGTTCCAAATTTTAATTCAAGTAATTTTATTACCTGGTAAACATTTTTATCACGGCGACTGCCACCGCCTCCTACAAATGCATCAACAACATCAAACTTTAAGATCTCATACATTTTATTGTAATCATATTCTCCTCTATCTTTTTCAATAAGAATGCCTAACGAATAAAGATTGGTCAGATAAAGGTCTTTTTGGGAAAGTGAATTGTATTTTTTTAAAAATGAATCAACGGTCATTTTTTCATGATTGTCCAGGTAAAGACCGAAATCACTTTCAAGAAAATTGAACTTGCTGTAATTTTCCAAAATACTATCTTCTAATAATTCTTTTAACGCTACACCTATTTGTTGATAGCTTATCTTGCCGGATAATTCTTCAATTTTATTCTCTTTATCATCCTTCGAAATCCGTGACACGAGTATTTTTTGAATCTCGCCACCAGGATCTTTTAGTCTGTAATTCTTTTCACCATCCCATTCTTTTATAGGGGGTAAGACCTCTTTGCCTGGCGGTTGGTATAATCTCAAAACCGTATTCGCCGCCAGGATGATGTCATGATCTTTTGCCGATTCAAGCACAGCTTTAACTTTGTCTAATACTTGTGCAGGAGCACTTTCGAATTTTCTTAGATATTTATTGCATATGCCGATTATTCCAAGCTGGTCGAATTTTGTGGCCTTTTTTAAGAATGCCTCCAGATTATTTTTGTTCGAAACAATATTATTCCAGTTCTTAGAATACCATTTATCTAACACACGGCCCATAGAGTAGGTGTTTTCAAAATTATTTTCGTAGATCAGGCCAAAATATTCAATAACATATATATCATTCATAGTAGCATTTGCAATCAAATAATCTTCAATCTTTAATCTTTCTTTAAATTCATTGACATCTAACAAAGACTCGAGTGTCTTTTTTATTTCACCGGAAGGTTTATAAATAATTCCATTTCTCCTGAAATACGTTGTTAACTCAGCAATGACAGGAAGAAAACGATATGTAAACGTAGGCAAGTTGAAGTTATCATCATTGTCATGAATACTAAATTGTTTTGACAGTTGTGTAACTTTAGCAGGGTCTTCTTCACCTATCAACATAAAAGCGGAAAGGGCCATGGTATCATTCTTAGACTGTAATGTTTCAAATAAGATCAAAAGGTCATCTTTCTTACCGGCCTCTTCCTTG
>JBBSJI010000033.1:0-29977 GCA_038257425.1 Chitinophagales bacterium | reverse complement strand
CCCGTTTTACTGTGATGTATCTGTGCAAAAAGGTTTTTAGTGATTAATGATTAGTTTTACAAAACTGTAAATGGATTGTTACATGGCCAACCCCAATTTAAATAATGAATCTGAATTTTTGAATTCGGCAGAGAAAGAATTTGAGAATACCATCAGGCCATCTGCTATTATAGATTTTTCGGGCCAGGGCCAGATCATTGATAATATTACCATTTTTATTAAAGCTGCTAAAATGCGGGGAGAAGCATTGGATCATATCCTTTTTCATGGCCCGCCTGGTCTGGGCAAAACCACTTTATCAAGAATTGTTGCCAATGAACTGGGTGTATGCATTAAAGAAACCAGCGGCCCGGTAATTGAAAAACCAGGCGACCTTGCAGGGCTGTTAACCAATTTAGAAACCAATGATGTTTTATTTATTGATGAGATACACAGGCTGAGTACCGTAGTGGAAGAATATTTATATGCTGCCATGGAAGATTTCAGGATAGATATTATGATTGACAGTGGCCCCAATGCCCGCAGTGTACAGATAAACCTTAATCCTTTTACATTAATTGGTGCTACAACCCGTAGCGGTTTATTAACTGCACCATTGCTTTCACGCTTTGGTATAAAATCAAGACTGGAATATTATGATGCGGTAACACTGAAGAATATCATTTTACGGTCTTCAAAAATATTGGGTACAAAAATTACCAGCGATGCGGCTGAAGAAATTTCAGGTCGTAGCAGGGGTACGCCACGTATTGCAAACGGACTTTTAAGAAGAGTAAGGGATTTTGCACAAGTGATAGGCAATGGTGTTATTGACCTTGGTATTACGGAGCATGCATTAAAAGCTTTAAATGTAGATAAGCATGGGCTTGATGAAATGGACAACCGTATCCTGCACACCATTATTGAAAAATTTAAAGGAGGCCCGGTGGGTATTACCACCATTGCAACAGCAGTGGGAGAAGAAGTGGGCACACTGGAAGAAGTGTATGAACCATTTTTAATACAGGAAGGTTTTTTACAACGTACCGCAAGGGGCAGGGAAGCTACTGCAAAAGCATATGAACACCTTGGCAAAAGAACATCCTTTGGTGGTAATGACAATTTGCTTTTTACAGATACTAAATAATTGCTGTACCCGTTTAAACTTCTATAATTTATTTTGGTCTGAAATCATTCAACCTATACTATGAAGTCAATATTAACTGCAGCATTTATCAGCATTTTTTTTCTGTCGTGTGATAAAACACCCGCTCCGCTTGCAGCAGTTACTCCACCAACAACCATGTATTTTCCTCCAAATCCAAATGTTTCTGAGGATTGGGAAACTGTATCTGCACAAACACTGGGTTGGGATGTAACAAAACTTAACGAAGCCATTGCCTATGCTGGCACAAAAAATACATTCGGGCTTATCATCTTATACAAAGGACGTATTGTAGCTGAAAATTACTGGAATGGCTGGAACAAGAATACTGTTTATTATATAGCCTCTGCTGGTAAAAGTGTTACAGCTTTTTTAGCAGGCATTGCCCAGCAGGAAGGGCAGTTAAACATCAACAATAAAACCAGTACTTACCTGGGAAACGGATGGACATCGGCACCACTTGCCAAAGAAAACCTGATAACAGTAAAGCATCAGTTAACCATGACAACCGGCCTTGAATATAATGTACCTGATGAGAATTGCATAACACCAGCCTGCCTTATTTACAAAGCAGATGCTGGTAGTTTCTGGTATTACCACAATGCTCCCTACAGGCTTTTACAGGATGTAATTGCAAATGCTTCCAGTACCAATTATAATACTTACACCAAAACAAAACTGGCTGATAAAATAGGAATGAAGAATTTTACATGGTACAATTATGTTTTATGGCTCAACAGCCGTGATATGGCCCGCTTTGGTTTATTGACACTAAATAAGGGAACATGGAACGGTACGCAGATTATGACCGACCAGAATTATTTTACGGCCATGACCAATACTTCACAAAACCTGAATAATTCGTATGGTTATTTGTGGTGGTTAAATGGAAAGTCATCTTTTATGGTACCTGGCTCTACACTTGTGATACCGGGTATGCTAAACACTAAAGCTCCGGGTGATATGATTGCTGCATTAGGCAAGGGAGATAAAAAAATCTATGTCATTCCATCAAAAGACCTGGTGGTGATTCGACATGGAGATGACACCGGTGATGCAGTCTTAGGCCCATCTTCTTTTGATAACCTGTTTTGGGAAAAACTGATGCTGGCTGTAAAATAAAAACTGCCGCTTTTCAGCAGCAGCTTTTTCACTTATTATGGAATAAAAATTATTCAGTTACTACCAGCCTGAATCCATTGCCATGAATATTTACAATTTCCAGTGCAGTATCCTCTTTTAAATATTTACGTAGCTTGGCAATATACACGTCCATACTGCGGCCATTAAAATAGGTGTCGCTTCCCCAGATCTTCTTCAAAGCAATTTCACGGCTAAGCAGGTCATTTTTATATTCGCTCAGCATTTTCAAGAGTTCATTTTCTTTTGGCGAAAGTGTCTGTGTTTTGCCATCAATGGTTAATTCACGCAGGCGTGGGTTAAAATGGTACCTGCCCAGGTCAAATTCCGCATTAACTTCTTCACGGTGTAGTTCTTCATTACGCTTTAATATCGCTTTGATCTTGTGCAGCAAAACTTCACTGTCGAAAGGCTTGGTAATGTAGTCATCGGCCCCCAGTTTATAACCCTGTATAATATCGTCTTTCATGGTCTTTGCACTTAAAAAGAACAGGGGCACATCGGGGTTTACATCCCGTATTTCTTCTGCCAAGGTAAATCCATCCATATTGGGCATCATTACATCAAGCAGGCAGAGGTCAAATTTTTCACGTTGAAAAGCAGCCAGCCCCAGCTTTCCATCTCTTTCCAGGGTTACGCTGTAATCATTCAACTCCAGGTAGTTCTTAAGTACCATACCCAGGTTGGTATCATCTTCACATAATAGAATTTGCGGCTTTATAGGTTCCATATTTTGCGTTGGTTTATGAGCAAATAAAATTAAATCAATTTTGTTACAGCGAATATAGTGCCTAATTTTTTGTTAAAGGTAGATTTTAGTCATTTGTCATTGAGTCATTTGTCACTTTTCTCTGAGTTGCTTTTGCCTATGCTCCTAATGTAGCAATTTAGTAATAAATGACATTCTTTTAGCTTACTAAGTAAATTACTGTACTCCTCATCAGTAATTAATTTACGGTTGAAAGCCTTTTGATTGGCAGTTTTGGTTTCAAACAAAGAACCTCTTGCATACCAGCAAAAGGTTTTATTTTCTTTGTAATGAAATCTTCCATATCCTTCGGAAATATTTAATGCTATTGAATCTGCTGCTCTAAGATATTGGTCGCCTAAACTCTTTTTATTAAAAAGATCCCATTTTAAAGTAATACCAAAAACCAGCTCAGCGATTTCCATTGCAAGCTGATAAACTTTTAATTCCTCAAGTAAAATCATATACAATTTTTTAAGGATCAAAATAATATTAAATCCAGAAAAATGCAAGAATGACTTAATGACAAATGACTATTGACTTCTTATGTATTTTTTATCGGTAAGCGTTCTTAAAAAAGTAATAATATCTTTTTTTTCTTTGTCAGTTAAGCCCAATGGGGTTTTTAAAGCATCATCTATATTGATGGCATCAGGTACAAATTTTTGTGGATCGTTATAGTATTCTACCACTTCTTCCAGGGTATTAAACATACCGTTGTGCATGTAAGGGGCAGTTACGGCAATATTACGCAGGCCGGGTGTTTTAAATTTTCCCAGGTCGGCTTCTTTTTTGGTGATATTGTATAAGCCGGCATCATTTAAATTACTGCCATTGTATAAGCCGATATTTTTAAATTCATCAGTTGTAAAATCCTCCATACGGTGACAATCAAAACATTTTGCTTTATCCCCCACAAAAAGCTCCCTGCCCCTTTCTTCTGATGCAGATAGTTTTTTTAGATTATTGCTCCAATCATCAAATTTGCTGTCAACCGTTTCTAAGGTTTGTTCAAAAGCCGAGAATGCAGCCGCCAGGTTTTTTGCATCGGGAGGCTGGTTGAATATTTTTTTAAAAAGCAATTTGTATGCTGTAGATGCATTTAATCTTCTCACTGCTTCATCAATGGGTAATCCCATTTCATCCGGGTTTTGTATAGGCATTAAGCATTGTTCTTCCAGCGAAGCTGCCCTTCCATCCCAAAAATAATACGGGCGGTTCTTCATGTTTAAAACAGAAGGTGTGTTTCTGGTGGTAAGTTTTCCGCCTATTCCAATACTAAAAGCAATGGTATCTGCAAATGCATATTGGGGAAGATGGCAGCTTGCACAGCTTACCGAAGAATCTTTTGAAAGTATTTTTTCGGAAAATAATTTTTTACCAAGACCTGCTTTGGTTTTTATTTCAGCATTTTCTTTTTCAAAAAAAGAGCTGATAATAATTACCGTAAAAAGAGTGGCTATAGAAATGAATGCTTTATTTTTCATTGCATCAAATTTACACCCTCATCTGGTAAAATACTTATTATACATTCGAATTACAGTTTGTATCTTTCAAAAAATACTTTTCAATGGCCGATAAAGAAGCATTTATAGAAGCTATAAATAAAGGATACACATTTAAAGGCGAATCGGTAAAGCTGGGCGCTGCTATGCTGGATGGAGAAGTGGTTTCTGAAGCAGGTATCTACCTTCCGCTTAAAACCCTTAACCGCCATGGCCTGATAGCTGGTGCGACCGGTACAGGTAAAACAAAGACTTTGCAGGTTATCAGTGAATTTTTAAGTGATAACAGTGTGCCGGTGATGGTGATGGATATTAAAGGAGACCTGAGCGGTATTGCTGCGATGGGTACAGAAAATGAAAAGATCAAAGAGCGGTACCAGAAGATGAATATGGAATTTAAACCGGCTTTATTTCCTGCTGAATTGATGACATTGACCGGGGAAAAGGGCATACACCTGAGGGCTACAGTAAGCGAGTTTGGTCCCATATTGCTCAGTAAGATATTAGAACTGAATGATACGCAGGGCGGGGTGGTAGCTATGATCTTTAAATATTGTGATGACACACAACTGCCTTTGCTCGACCTGAAGGATTTCATAAAGGTATTGCAATATATAGGTGATGAAGGCAAGGCTGAAATTGAAAAGATATATGGAAAAATTTCAACCTCCTCTACAGGAACTATTTTACGTAAAGTTATTGAACTGCAGCAACAGGGTGCAGATATATTCTTTGGCGAAAAAAGTTTTGAAGTGGACGACCTGATGCGGATAGCTGATGATGGTAGGGGTATGATCAGTATACTACGTGTTACTGATGTGCAGGATAAACCCAAATTATTTTCAACATTTATGTTGCAGTTGCTGGCAGAATTATATGCAAGTTGCCCCGAAGAAGGAGACCTGGATAAACCAAAACTGGTGATGTTTATTGATGAGGCTCATCTTATTTTTAATGAGGCAAGCCCCGCATTGTTACAGCAGATAGAAACCATTGTAAAACTTATTCGCTCTAAAGGAATTGGTATTTTCTTTTGTACACAAAACCCCATGGATGTACCTGCAAGTGTATTATCGCAGCTGGGATTAAAAGTGCAGCATGCATTGCGTGCCTTTACCGCAGCCGACAGGAAAGTGATAAAACAAACGGCAGAGAATTACCCCGAAACAGAGTTTTATAAAACAGAAGATCTGATCACCCAAATGGGTATTGGTGAAGCATTGATAACCATGCTCAACGAAAAAGGCATTCCTACACCGCTTGCACATACCATGCTTTGTGCGCCACGCAGCCGTATGGATGTTTTAACAGAAGCCGAGATAGATGCAATTAACTCAAGATCGAGGATGGTTGCTAAATACAATAAAACAATAGACACTGAAAGTGCTTACGAGATATTAACAGCCAAGCTGCAGGAAGCGGCAGAAAGGTCAGCACAGGAAGAAGCTGCAAAACCGCGTAAGGCAGAAAAAGAACAACCATCAACATTAGAGAAAGTAGCCAATAATACCATTGTAAAAAGTATGGTGCGTACGGCAGGCAATACCATTGTCCGTTCTTTATTGGGGGCATTGGGTTTAGGCGGAAGGAGCAGGAGTAAAAAAAGCAGTGGATGGTTCTGATAAATACCCCCATAAAATCATTCAACTGAATTTTGGTTCTTAAAGTTTAGAATTTTCGATTTTCCCAATTTTTCAAACTTGTAGCTTATTGTAAAACCTGGATTTTATTACCACTTTGAGGTATTGTTTAATATAAATTAGGCATTTACTTTTGATGCAAATTTTATTATATAACTCTTATCATCAAAATTTCTTTACAATGGAAAAATTAAAACCAGGGACAACCAATTCAAAAAAATTATCGCTCAGCCTGCTTGCATTAATTTATCTCTTTTCTTTTCAGGCTTGCAAAAAAGCTGATGTTCTGAATAGTTTTGATAATAATTCTCCTGCCGCTATAAGCATACAAGCGAGAGGTTTTTTCACAATTTCGGAAAATGCACCTGTTGAGGAAAAAACTATTGTAAATGCAATGAAAAATCAGTTAAAAGAAAATGATGTACAGGATTTTTTAAACTGGCATGGACAACCGGTATGGAGCAAAATAATTAAATTTGAAAAAGATAAGAATGGCTCAGTTACCTATGCCATCCCAACTCAAAAGAATAATGATATAACCGGTTTTTTTGCAGCGACAATTGATAAGTATAATAATATTCAGTTTGAAATGCACAGGCAAAGTGCAACTGCATTAAAAAAAGGGGAATACAGTTACGCCAATATAACTTTAAGTAAAAGAGAAATGTTACTCGATTATTTTAACGGAAAAACTAAAAATGCTTACGAAAGTGTAAATTCAGAAACTAGTAGTTATTGGAGCTGTTATTGGCAATGGATTGAAGTAACAACGCTACAGGAAGCAAACAACAATCAGCAGAATATGGAAGACCCGGGAGAACAGGGATATTGGTTAATTATTTGTATATACAATGGTGGCGGAGGCGGAGGAACTGGTGGCGGTGGCGGTGGTGGTGGCGGTACAGGTGGCTGCGGCGGTGGGGGTAACACTGAAACATTTAATTACAAATGGTGGAATAATGCGGCCTCTCTATTAAGCCCCTGCGAATTAATAGCGGTAATAAACAGGTTATCACCTTTGCTTGGGCTTAATGCTTTACAAATACACTATTTAATGGAAAGACCCAATAGAACTGAAGAAATAGACAGGTATCTTACCAACAATCCACAGAATATTCAAATCGCTAAAGACCATTTGGATAAATTGACTCAGGATATTGAGTATGATAATTTTGTTGAAAATCATGCACAGACAGGTGACCCTTTAAAAATGTGGTGGGAGGATGAGAATTGGCTTAAAATAAATGTGAGATTTGGGATTGATGATAACCCCAATGCTCCTTTAGAAGAACCTACACCTGCAGAGATCGCACTTACATTATTCTATCCTGTTCAAGCTTACCTGATTAATAGAAATGCTTCTACAGCCCAAACTGAAACGACAAACAGATTTGGTACAAATGGATTAAATGATAGGTCAGATGCCTTTAGGCATGCTTTCTGGCTGGCAATAAATACTAAAAATGTTGGATCTTTCTTGGCCTTACAATTTTCAAATGCACATGAGCAAGGTGTACCCAGTCAATTTCAATTAGAAAAAACAATGGATTTGCATAATAATGCTGTAGGGATTAGTTTATGTCCTCAGCCTGCCTATTTGGCACAATCTGCGTGGAATGCCGTCTCTGCGGGTGATTGCAGATATTTGGATCCAATAAATTACAGTGATCCATGTTTTTGGGGATGCAATGGCAACAGTTTAGGTACACATGGAATAACAACTCAAACCCAATTAAAAACAACAAACTGACGATTATGAAATTTTATTCATTGCTGATTCTCATTATTGGTTTAACTTTTTGTTCTGGTATTAAAAATAAAACTTCAACTTTAAGTGTTTGTAATAAAACAGGTAACAAAATTGACAGTATAAAAATCACTTCTTACGGGGTTGATGAATTTTTTCAGGCATTATTGAATGATGAAACTAAAAGACGGAAAATCAATATAAAAGCACCGGACAATGTAGACGGCGCTTTTACAATTGTAATTTTTCAGAAAGACTCAATTATTTACTCGGGGAGTTTTGGCTACTTTTCTCAAAGATTGGGAGTCCGCGATAAATATGAAATCAACATCATGAAAAATTATTCTGTTAAAGAAGTAGTAAATGATGAAGTTGATTAAAATATTTGTATTGATTACCTAAAATTATTTAATGTTTTAATTTGATTATCAATCAAAACGCACTAAAAGGCTCTCAAAAGCAACATGAGAAAATTCCAATCTGTTTTCAGGCATCGGTTTGGTCCATTGGCAGTATTAGCCCTTATACTCTTTACGCTTAGCTTTGTTACCAGGGTAATCTTATTGATAATAAGCTGGCCAAATGTTGAGTTGACTGCTTTACGTTTAGCAGGTATTTTTTTTATTGGCCTGTTTTACGACCTGGTAGTTTGCAGTTTTTTTGCTATTCCCGTTTCACTGTATTGCTGGCTTATGAAAGATAGCTGGTATCAAAAAAAGTGGCAGCGTATCCCCCTGTTCATACTTTTCTTTTTAATAATCCTGATTCTTGTTATTAATGTTGGCGGAGAAATTATTTTCTGGCAGGAATTTAACGTACGGTATAACTTTATTGCAGTGGATTACCTGGTGTATACAACTGAAATACTTGGTAATATCTGGGAATCGTATAATATTCCGCTCATCAGTGCCGCTGTTTTTATACTAACCGCCGCCATACTTTTTTTAGTGAGAAAAAAATTAACAGCTTATCAGCAAGTGAGCATGCATTTTGCAAAAAGAACAGTTTTCTTTTTATTTTTTATGTTGTTTCCGCTTGCCGGTTATTTTCTGGTTAATAACCGCATTAAGAATTGCAGCAACAACAATTATGTAAATGAATTAGGGGGTAATGGTATCTATGAATTTGGTTTTGCTTTTTGGAACAACGAGATTGATTACAATAAATTTTACCCCACCCAAAGCGATACTGCTAATTTTAAAATACTGCGCAGCATGTTGCAGGCTCCTAATGCGACTTTTGGTAATGATTTATTAAGTATTGAACGCAGAATACAAAACGACAGCCCGGAACATAAATGGAATGTAATACTCATCAGTGTTGAAAGTTTAAGCGGCGACTATTTGAAACTTTTTGGGAATACAGAAAATATTACACCTTATTTGGATTCGCTGATACCTTATAGTTTGTCTTTCGATAAATTTTATGCCTCAGGCACCAGAACTGTAAGGGGATTAGAAGCTATATCACTGGCAATTCCTCCAACACCCGGTCAATCTATAGTAAGAAGGCCTGATAATGCAGGTATGTTTACAATGGGCAGTGTTTTAAAATCAAAAGGATATGATGTGAATTATATTTATGGGGGTAATTCATTCTTTGATAATATGGGAAAGTTCTTCAGTAACAGCGGCTATACTGTACTGGATGAGCGGGATATACCCGATAGCCTGGTACACCTGAAAACTGCATGGGGAGATGAAGATGAAGCTTCTTTTGATTTTACCTTACAACAATGCGATAAAAGTTACAGTACCGGTAAGCCGTTCTTTAATCATGTTATGACGGTCAGCAATCATAGGCCATATATATACCCTGAAGGCCACATTAACATAAACCCTGCATATCATACTATCCAGGGTGCAGTTAAATACACAGACTATGCTATTCATAAATTTATCAAAGATGCACAACATAAACCTTGGTTTAATAATACACTATTTGTAATAGTTGCAGATCACTGTGCAAAAAGCGCAGGTAAAACAGATCTTCCTGTAAACCGATACCATATACCCTGCATTATTTACGCCCCTCAATTAATAAAACCGGCAATAGAGAACAGGCTGGTGAGCCAGATCGATCTGGCCCCTACCATTTTAGGGTTAATGAACATGAATTATACCAGCAGATTTTTGGGCTATGACGTATACCATATGACCCGGGGTAATGAGCGTGCCTTTATCAGTACCTACCAGGATATAGGATATATAAGAAATGATAAAATGGTTATCCTGTCTCCCCGCAGGCAAGCCAAAATTTACATACCTGATTTTATAAGCGGAACTAATACCTTGGTAAAAGGCTCAGATAGCCTGATCAATGAGGCAATTGCCTGGTATGAAGGTGCAAGTTTCTTATATAGATCAGGCAAGTACAAAACCACGGAATTTAGGGAGAATTAAAATCTAAACCGTTGATTATCAGACTTCGCCAAAGAGAATGAAAAATACTTATTTGTACTTCTTACACATTAATGAGCAGCATTTTTTTCAAAATACTTTATTGAAATGTTGCATAATACTAAAAACCCCATTATCTTCGCTTCGGTTTTTCATAGGATATTGGATTTTAAAGCGGGACTAGATTTCTATCTTGGTCCCTTTTTTTATTTTTAGACCTCCTGTTTATCCCTTAAAAGCGAGTTTCCCTTCATTATTTGTTTTGAGTTTTCCTTCTGCCTGCAGAAAATCAATAACTCTCCAGGTCTTCTCTTTTTTGATCCCCTTCATGGCAAACAGGATCTCTTCAACCGGAATTGCTGTTTCTTTCGTAAGCTTTATAATTTCGTTCATAATGCTGTTAAACTCTTCTGTGGATATATAGATGACCTTTTCATTAATGCAGTTATCACAAATACCGCAGGCATTTATTTTTACGTCGTTAAAGTAAGCCGCAATCTGCTGGCTTCGGCAGCCGACTGACTTTGTTACATAACTGATCATGGCATTTACCCTTTCTTCAAATTTTAATTTGCGTTCCAGGTATTCCTTCATATTGATCCTGTAATTGTCATTATACATCCTGTTTTGTAACAGGGTTATCTGTGCAGTATCTTTCTGTGCAGCATAACTGAGTATTCCAAAGTCGTTCAGTTTTTTTAAATCTTTTTTTAACTCCTGTACATCAGCCTGTATAAATTTAGCAAGCTTAGACTCATAAACTGTAGCAGGAAAATCAAAGATGCCTTCATAAGACCGCAGCAATCCTTTTATTAAGGGCTCCAAAGCCGTGTTTTGTTTTTCAAAATCGGTAAGTTCTTCCCTTTTGGTTGTAAATACAACAGTAGAAGGCTTAAAAAAAACTTCATTAAAACTAATGATGTCTTCCTGCTCAAGTGCCTTAATGGCATAGGTAACAGTAAGTATATTTAATTTAAAGGCTGATGAAAAAAGAGAAATGTCAAAATCATAACTTAATCCCTCACCATAACCTGCTGGCACCTGCAGGTGGTTCATGATGGCAACATAAACCGCTTTTATCTCTTCTTCTTTTGGAAAACGAATATTAGACTGCTCCATTAAGTTTTCAAGTTCTTTATTGTTGTATAACAAAACAGCATAGGCTCTTTTTCCATCCCTGCCTGCACGACCAGCTTCCTGGTAATAATTCTCCAGGCAATCAGGCACATCATAATGAACAACTACTCTTACATCGGGTTTATCAATACCCATACCGAATGCATTTGTGCTTACAATTACCCGGGTTTTATTCTTTACCCAGTTTTGTTGTTTGGTATTGCGTTCTTCATTATTTAATCCTGCATGATAATGATCAGCATTGATGTTATTTAACCGGAGCAGGTCAGCTATCTCCCGGGTATGTTTCCTGCTTTTGCAATAAACAATGGCAGAGCCGGGTACATTTTTTAATATTTCCAGTAATTTATTTTGTTTTGATGGAACATTGAAAACGGAGTAAGAAAGATTGGGCCTTTCGAATGATTGCTGAAACTTCTTCCATGAAGGCTCCAAAGCTCCCCCCTTGGGGCCCGCCCGGATGACCCGGTCGGACGGGGGCGGGGGGGTTAATTTGGCACAGATATCATCCTGTACAATCTTTGTAGCTGATGCTGTTAGTGCAAGAATAGGAACTTTTGGCAGCAACTCCCTGATACCTGCGATACGCATATAAGGCGGTCTGAAATCATATCCCCACTGTGAAATACAATGAGCTTCATCCACGGCTATTAAATTAACATTCATGGCCGGTAATGAATCTAAAAATAAACTTGTTTCCAAACGCTCGGGAGAAACATAGAGGAATTTATAATTACCATATGCTGCATTCTGCAAAGTTTTTTTTATTTCAATAAAACTCATGCCCGAATAGATCGCTAACGCAGGAATACCTTTTTGTTTTAAATTCTCTACCTGGTCTTTCATTAAAGCTATCAGTGGACTTATCACCAGGCACAAACCCTCCTTTGCCAAAGCCGGTATCTGGAAACAAACAGATTTACCTCCGCCTGTTGGCAATAATGCCAGTGTATCTTTTCCATCCAGCACTGCATTAATGATATCTTCCTGCAGCGGACGGAAATTATCATAGCCCCAATATTGTTTTAAAATTTCCTGAATGTTCACCCATGTAATTTATGGCTTGAAATTAAACCACTTTCTTATATTTCAGCCAGATAGAATTTGCTGCCAATACCACATCACTGAAACCCATGGCCAGTGCGGCAAAACCGGGCTGTAATAATCCAACAGCTGCAATAGGGATGGCAACTATATTGTAGATAAAGGCCCAGAATAAATTTCCCTTAATGGTCTTGAAAGTATGCTTACCTAGGCCCAATGCCAGCGGTAAATGCTGAATACCTTTATTCATTAAAACCACCTGTGCGCTTTGTACAGCCAGTTGGGTAGCATCGCTCATAGATATGCCAATGGTTGCTTTAGCCAGTGCAGGTGCATCATTAATACCATCACCTACCATGGCCACGGGGTTTTCTTTATTTAGGTTTTCAATGATCAGCAGTTTTTCTTCCGGATTTTTTTCAGCATAAACTTTATCAATACCTAATACATCAGCAATTTTTTGTGTACGCTCCAGGCTGTCGCCACTTAATAAAATTGTTTGTATGTTTTTTGAGTGCAGGTAACTGATCACTCCTTTGGCTTCTGTTCTTATTTCATCTTCCATATCAAACCAGCCCACAAGTTTTTTATTCTGCAATAAATAAGCGGTATGTATGCTGTCATCTGTTTGTGACGAAGCAATTTTATAAGAGCCAAGTTCAAAAATATTTCCTGCTTCATCTTCAGCGCTCATACCAAGCCCTTTTATCTCCTCAATTTTTTTCCAATGAATTACATTATTTATTTTCCAATTGCCGGTTATTGCTTTTGCAATGGGATGATTGGAATATTTTTCCATTGAATAAATAACCCTTTTAAATTCTTCCTCGCTAAGAGATAATGATTTGATACCTGTTACCTGGAAATTCCCTTTGGTTAAAGTACCTGTTTTATCAAAAACAACTGTACCTATACTTTTAAAAAGCTCAAGGCTTTTTGCATTGCGGAATAAGATGCCGTTTTTTGCAGCACGCCCAAGCCCCACTGCAATAGCTGCAGGTGTTGCAAGTCCCATGGCGCATGGGCAGCTGATCACCAGTACGGCAATGCTACGCATTAAGGAACTGGTGACGCTGATATCAAAAGCAAAATAATTTATCAAAAAAGTAAGGGCTGCAATCCCTAATACCGTGGGAACAAAAATGGCACTGATCTTATCGGCCAGCTGCTGAATGGGAGGTTTTTCGCCCTGTGCCTGCTTAACCAGGGTGAGGATATTGCTGAGTACCGTATCTTTTCCAACTGCTGTTACCTGGGCTTTTACTGTGCCATCAGTTAGCAAGCTTCCGCCGATCAGCGTATCTTTTTTTATTTTGTGTATCGGTTCACTTTCACCTGTTAACAACGATTCATTTACATAAGCATCGCCCCATAAAATCTTACAATCCATAGGTACCTGTTCGCCTGTTTTTATTAATATAAGATCACCCACATGCAGTGAGGTATTTTCAACCGGTAGAATCAATTCCTTATGATCCTCATCAAAAGCGATCATATTGGCCATTACTTTTTGCTTTGCCGCAAGCTTGTTCAATTCTTTTTGCGTTGTAGCTACCGACCTATGCTCAATCCACTCACCTAAAAAAACAAGGGTAATAATTGTGGCTGCTGTTTCATAAAAGATATAATCCTCCCCAAGGTTTGCAATGCTGCCGATAAGGCTATACACAAATGCTGCAGTAGCACCAATGGCAATCAATACATTCATATTGGGAATGCCTCTGCGTAAACTCTTTACAGCACTCACTCCAAAATAGCCCATCCCTACAATGTAAACAGGGATGCAAATCGCCAGCTGTATCCATGGGTTCATTAAAAAATGAATATGCCAGGGAAGCATATGCAGCATTAAAACTGCTGTAAAGGGAAGACAGAAAAGAAAGCGTTGTAAATGATTGGAGAATAAATTTTGAATTTTGAATTTTGAATTTTGAATTTCGGCAGCATCATTTTCATTGACTACCTTATACCCAAGATCTGCAATTCCCCTGGTTAGTTCTTCCTTTGTTTTATTTTCATTCATCTCGAAGCTTACCTCACCACCAATAAAATTAACGTTCACATCCTTTAATCCCTCTTTTTCAAGGTAGCGGTTAATGGTTAATGCACAGTTGGTACAGGTCATCCCATCTACTTTCCAGTCAACTTTTTCCATAATGCAAAATTATTAAAGCAATATTGTGTTCAATTACTAATGAAGGAAAATATCTTTGCAACATGGAGGTAATTTTTAGATTAGAACATATAAGGGCAGCTGCAGAAAATTTTTTGGCTGATACTGCCGGATATAAAGTGTTTGCATTGCATGGAGAAATGGGCGCAGGTAAAACTACTTTCATACATGCATTATGTGAGATTATGCAGGTAAAGGATAATATTTCAAGTCCAACTTTTTCAATCATCAATCAATATTATACCGTAGATGGCAAGATCATTTATCATATGGACCTGTACAGGATAAAAGATGAAACTGAAGCGATACAGGCAGGCGTTGAAGACTGCCTGTACTCAGGTAAGACCTGCTTTGTGGAATGGCCGGATAAAGCACCTGCTCTTTTTCCAGATGAAACCTTACACGTTACCATAACATATGCCGATGATAATACCAGAAAGCTGAAATTTAATTTGTAAATTGTAAGCTTTTAATACTCAACTATGGCAAAATCAAAACCCTTTGTCTCTCCTTCATTCAGCTATGAAACCATGGAGGAAACCCTGGATATAAAGCCTAAGGGTGCAGAGTTGTTGATCGGCATTCCCAAAGAGACCTCTTTTAATGAGAACAGGATAGCTTTAACACCCGATGCCGTGGGCGTAATGCTTGCAAATGGCCATAGGGTGGTAGTGGAAACCAAGGCCGGTGAAGGCGCCAGCTATACCGACAATGATTACAGTGAAGCAGGTGCTAAAATTGCTTATGACAGAAAAGAAGTTTTTGAATGCGATATACTTGTAAAAAGTGCTCCCGTTAGTGAAGATGAATGTGAGCTGCTTAAGCCCTGCCAGTACATTATATCTCCAATACATATGGCTGCCATGAAGCGGGAGATATTGCAGAAGATGATGGATAAAAAAATAACCGCACTTAGTTTTGAGAATCTAAAGGATGATAGCGGCCACAATCCCATTGTAAGAAGCATGAGTGAAATAGCAGGTAGTGCAGTAATGCTTATCGCCGGACAGTATTTAAGTAAAACAAATAACGGTAAAGGAGTTTTGGTTGGTGGCATCAGTGGAATACCTCCTACAAAAGTAGTTATCATAGGTGCCGGCATTGTTGGCGAATATGCAGCCCGTACTGCTTTGGCCATGGGTGCCAGCGTAAAAGTATTTGATAACAGCATTTACCGCTTAAAGCGTTTGCAGAACAATATTGGCGTAAGGCTGTGGACCTCGGTGCTTGAACCAAAGATATTGGCCAAGCAGTTAAAAACCTGCGATGTGGCTGTTGGTGCATTAAGTGGTGCAGCCGGCAGAACTCCTGTGGTAGTTACCGAAGAAACAGTTAGCAAAATGCGGCCCGGCAGTGTTATTGTTGATGTGAGTATAGATCATGGTGGCTGTTTTGAAACGAGTAAGGTAACAACACATGAGAAACCGGTGTTTACCAAATATGATGTGATACATTATTGTGTGCCCAATATACCCAGTGGTTTTGCACGAACCGCCTCACAAGCCATCAGTAATGTATTGATGCCGTTGATGCTTGAGACCGGCGAGGATGGTGGCATTGACCATATAGTATGGCATAAGATAAATATCCGCAGCGGTATTTATTTATACAAGGGAAGCCTTACCAATTTTTATTTAAGCGAAAGATTTGACTTGAAATTCACTGACTTGAATTTGCTGATAGCGAGTAAGAGGTAGCTATTTATATTTTCCAATTTCTATCACCTCTTCACAAAAATCATATTCCTGTTTTACATTACTGCTTACTATCACCAGCCTTTCTGTTGTGTAATTGCTGATAAGTGTATGGTATAAGGCAATACCATCAGCATCTAAGTTAGTAGTGGGTTCATCTAATAAAAGTACAGGTGTATTGCTGAAGAATGCCTGTGCCAGCTTTAAGCGTTGCTTCATCCCACTGCTGAAATAACGAACCTGTTTATTGATGGCAGCTTCCAAGCCAACGATCTTTAAAATTTCTTCAATGCTTAAAGTAGGGAGTAATGGTTTAAAGCCTGAATGAAACTCCAGCATTTCTTTTGCCGTCATTTCTTCAATCAGTTCCAGGTAGGGTGCGGCAATGGAAATATACCGGTAATGCACTTCACCTGGTAATTGAATATTTGATATCGAATATTCAATATTTCCTTCATTGTGGAGTATTGCTCCAGCTATAACCTGCAGCAGGGTTGATTTTCCTGAACCGTTAGGCCCCGTGATGGCATAGCTTTTTCCTGGAACAAATGTATAGCTGCATTTGCGGAATATCCACTCCCGGTTAAATCGTTTGCCAACATTATTCAACCTCACCCCAACCCCCGCCTGAATGACACAGTCGGGCAGGCCTCTCCCGTGGAGAGGGAACTGCAATGGGGACTTCAATTCTTCAGGAATCATTATTATTTATTTCGCTTAATTAAAGTTGAATTATATAAAGCAGTACAAGTGAGTCCCGATAGCTATCGGGACAACGATGATGAGTAATGAACTTATGTTGGTAATGTCATCATTTCATTTTTTCTCAGCGGATTGCTTCGTCGTCCCTCCTCGCCATGACGTTACATCATCTCCGCTTACATCTTCTCGATTTACCTGCCCTCGGGGGAGTCCGCCCGGATGATATGGTCGGACGGGGATAGGAGGGGCTGTTTACTCGTCTTCAGCACTGCCCTTTGTAAAACGTTTAATGATGCCACGGCCGCTTTCCCTGATAAAGGTTACGATCTCATCTCTTTCATCTGTTGCCGGTAATTCTTCCTCAATAAAATTAAGTGCCTGGGAAGTGTTCATTGATTTATTGTAGATGATGCGGTATATATCCAGGATCTTGTTGATACGGTCTAATGAAAATCCTTTGCGTTTTAGTCCAACAGAGTTTACGCCTGCATAGCTAAGCGGCGTACGGCCTGCTTTTATATAAGGCGGCACATCTTTACTAACCAATGAACCTCCTGCAATAAAAGCATGCTGCCCGATCTGTACAAACTGGTGTACTGCACACATACCGGCTAATATGGAATTATCGCCCATAACCACATGACCGGCCATTTGGGTGTTATTGCTCATTATACAATTATTGCCCACAATGCAATCGTGTGCAATATGGCTGTAGGCCATGATAAGACAGTTGTTACCAACCTTGGTTGTCCATTTATCCTTACTGCCCCTGTTCACTGTTACAAACTCACGGATGGTTGTATTATTACCAATTTCAACAGTAGTATCTTCTCCTTCGTATTTAAGATCCTGCGGAATAGCTGCAATAACAGCACCGGGAAAAATACGGCAGTTCTTTCCAATTCTTGCTCCTTCCATAATGGTAACATTGCTGCCTATCCAGGTGCCTTCACCAATCTCTACATTCTGGTGAATAACGCTAAAAGGATCTACCTTAACATTGGTAGCTAGTTTAGCGTTGGGGTGTATGTATGTGTGCGGATGGATCATAATTAATTTGCAAATGAGCAAATGGGCAAATGAGCAAAAAAGCAAAAAAGCCGATTATGCA
This sequence comes from Chitinophagales bacterium, assembly GCA_038257425.1. Lineage (GTDB taxonomy): Bacteria > Bacteroidota > Bacteroidia > Chitinophagales > Chitinophagaceae > Ferruginibacter. Next base: position 11,793 of record JBBSJI010000033.1, on the reverse strand, counting down.
GGGTTAAAGTTTTTAATTGTTTTATTATAAACTGTTCCGTTTTATTTTACTGTAATATAAACTCAGGAAAGCATGCACACACAATTTGCATGTTGGCACATTTTCCCATTTGCATATTGGTTCTATTTCCTCCTCACCAACTGTGCTGTTAAATCAGCTTCTGTACATAATTTATTACCTACATACACACTTCCCTTCATCACACAAATACCCCTGCGGATAGGTTCAGTCAATTCCATTTTCAAGATAAGCGAATCGCCAGGTACTACTTTCTGTTTGAATTTACAGTTCTCTATTTTTAAAAAATAGGTATCATATTGTCCGTCGGGCATTGCATTTATACAAAGTAAGCCCCCGGTTTGTGCCAATGCTTCAATTTGCAAAACACCAGGCATTACCGGGTTACCCGGAAAATGTCCCTGGAAAAAATATTCGTTGAAAGTTACATTCTTTACACCTACAATATGCGTATCTGTTAATTCAATGATCTTATCAACCATGATGAAAGGAAAACGGTGTGGCAGGGTTTTTTCTATTTGCTCCTGTGTATAAACCGGTGCCTGGTTGGGATCGTAAACAGGAATATCTCTGGTGTGCCTGTTCTTTTTAATGTACTGCTTTATCTTTTTTGCAAACTCTACATTGCTGCTGTGGCCCGGGCGGTTGGCAATAATATGTGCTTTGATGGGATAACCGATCAGTGCCAGGTCTCCAACAACATCCAATAGTTTATGCCTTGCAGGTTCATTTGCAAAACGCAGCTCCAGGTTATTTAAATAGCCTTCACTTTTTACTTCTACCTTGGTACGGCCAAATGCTTTTGCAAGGCGGCTCATTTCTTCATCGGTTACGGGTTTATCAACCACCACTATGGCATTATTGATATCGCCGCCTTTTACCAGGTTGTTATCCAGCAGCATTTCCAGCTCATGTAAAAAACAAAAAGTACGGCATGGGGCAATTTCAATTTTAAAATCTTTCATTGATTTCAAACTGGCATGCTGGGTGCCTAAAACCGGGCTGTTAAAATCAATAAGGGTTGTTATCTGGTAACTAACTGCAGGTAAGGCAGTCATTTCTACTTTCTTTACTTCATCAAAATAAGAGATATTGGTATCTATAGTATACCAAACCTTGGTTGCGTCCTGTTCAAGCACACCTGTCTTTTCAATGATCTCCACAAAAGGTTCGCTGCTTCCGTCAATGATGGGAATTTCAGGGCCATTTAACTCAATCAGGCAATTATCTACGCCCATACCAACCAGTGCGGCCAGTATATGCTCAACCGTACTCACTTTGCAATCGCCTTTTTCCAAGGTGGTACCTCTTGACGTATCAGTAACTAAATCGCAATCTGCTTTAATCACCGGGGCTCCCGGTAGATCGGTACGCTGAAACTGGTAACCAAAACCAGGGTTTGCAGGCTTAAGGGTCATATCTACATTAATACCCGAATGCAGGCCTGTACCTGAAATATTTACTGCTTTAACTAATGTATGTTGTTTATCTGGATTAAAATTTTTATCCATGTGTTCCTTAAATTTTGTTGGCAAAGATATTTAAAATATGCTGCCCGAAGTACTATCGTGGGATGTACTTAAAATAGGCGTTAAAACTGGAACTGGAAGCTGCCGAATATGCCAAATTTAGATTTGGTGCCTGCATAGGAAGGATCTGGAGCAAGTCTCCACACAAAATCGAGGCGAAGTACTTTCAGAATATTATCAATACCTGTACCTAGTTCTATATAAGATTTACCATTAAGTGTCTTAAACGAACCTGTTTTATTATTGATGGCTATATTCTCATTACTCAAAGAACCCCAAAGTGCTTTTGCGGTCCAGAACTGGCGCCATTTTAATTTTCGGGTTATAGGGATAAACCGGAATAAGCCCGAACCAATATTATGCTCCACATTTACACCGGCATATTGATCGCTCAGGTATTCAAAACGGTTCATCAGGTTATAAGCATTGCGGTTATAATAAAAAATATCATTGCCGGGGTGATTCTCCAGGTTGGTAAAAGGCATGGCACCATTAATTTTTCCTGCATAAACTTTGTAGGAAAGTGTTCCGTAAGGGGAGATCTTCATGTAATCTTTTATAGTAAGGGAGTATTTGCTGTAGTTGTAGGCACTGTTGAAAACTCCTTTGAAACCTTTGGCAAACATCAGTTCTACCACCGGGTATTTAGTGCCCATGGAAAACCGGTTATAATCTGTTTCAATAAATGTTTCCAGGTATGCAAAACGTATTTTAAGAGCCAGCTCAAAATTGGTAAGGGCGGTACCGCTGGTTACCGGGAAAGTTGATAATGGGGGCAGGTTAATCAATGGGTTATATTGCCTGTGGGCTACAAACCATTCTGTTGAAAACCCTTTGCCCAGTTCATTAAAAAATTCAAGCCGCAGATCTTTTACGTTGATGAGTTTACGGGAGATATTGGGTTTTCTTATGGCAAGAGAAAAAATATTATCCTGACTAACTTCGCCAACCTGGCTTATGCCATTATCAACGTCGTTTTGATAAGAAATGTGCAGCCTGGTTCTTTTTGGCGCTCTTTGTATGATCCAGAAACCTTCTGCCTGTCCTTTAAATCTTTTATCCCTGGTACCGTATGCCAGGTAAGCATGCAGGTAAATCTTTTTAAATAATTTTTTATTGGTACCCAGGTCAAACCTGAACCTTGTACCCTGCACTGTGTCACCACTTATCCAGTTGAACCAGGGCCCTATTTCAAATTTGCCAACATCCCGGTAACCGCCGGCAAAGAATTTTAAATTGCGCTGCAGTTTTTGAAACTTAGGCATTTCGAGCAATTTATCAATCGTGGCATAAATGGACTGTTCATTTTTGGATAAGGTATCATGCCGCAGTTTGTTCCATGCTGAATCTGATTGCAGGGTTACACCTTTGTCTGTCTTTACAATTTCTTCAATACGTTGTTCTTTAAAAGCAGCGGTCAATGAATCGCTGTTGATGACAATATCTTTATACGAAGTAGTTTTGCGGCCAATTAATGTAAGTGAGTTTTTACCCAATACTCTGAAATCGGCAAAGAACTTATCCCTGTTTAAAAATATTACCGAATCGTTGATGGGAATATATTCCTGGAAAACACTGATGCGGTCAATGTAATTGATGTTGGCATCCTTACCCAGGTAAAGTGATATTTTATGTATCTGGAAAGTTTTTTCAGTTACCCAGGCATCGCCTTCAAAGGTATTTTGTCCGGCTCGTTTTGGCCTGAAAACAAAATGATATAGTTTGCCAGTACTTACTACCTGTGTATCGGGTACAGTAAAATTGTAATAAGCATCTGCATTATCATTAAAAGGGCTGATAAAATCCTTGTCCATCACATTTACAAAGTTGCTGTAGATACTTACATTCTGGTTCATTACGCCCAGCATTTTGCTGAAGCTTTCATTTTTAAATCCTACCGTTTTACTGGCCTTTATATTTTCATAAAATTTTTTGGGACTTTTCTGGTATGCATAGTCACTCACGCTTTCAATTAAGTAGGCCGGTAAAAAAGGGGCGGTCTCGGATGTGCTGTCTATATTATCAAAAATAAAAGTGAAATTCTTGAGAATAAAATTCTTTTTGGCTTTATCAGCATTAAAATTCTTAATATCTATCTCCAGTTTATTATAAGCCTCGTAGCTGAAGTTGCCCTGGTCGTAGCGGTTGTACTGTTTCTTTTTACTCATTATCTTCTTCCATAAATACAAACCCCGGTTCCATTTTGATTTTATCACTACCTCTCCTTTTGCCCTGCCTCTTTCCAATTGTATGTTTAAAGACTTATTGTTTTGCAAATGAGTTATGGGTATACTGTATTCCTCAAAACCAATAAAGGTCACTTTTAATGTATCATCATTAAAATTGTTGATCACGAATGAGAATTGCCCAGCGCTATCAGTAGATTTTCCAACACCTGACCGGGCAAAATATACCGAAGCAAAACTTACCGGCTCCTTGGTGTGGGCATCAATAACAGTTCCGGATATAGAAAAGGGCTGACCTGTGGATACTGAAGCGAAAAAAAATAATATTAAAAACGATATGCAGTGCTTAAAGAATCTCAAAAAGATATTTTTATAATTATGGGTAAGATTTTTTTATGCTGTATATAATTTAACGCTCAAAGATATTTGATTTTAACAGCAGAGCGCCTAAGATTATGTTAAGCATTTTTTATACCGGGTCTGCCTATTACACATATAAACGATGAAAAATTGAGTTAGGCTCCGTACTTATCCATCATTTCTTTCAGTTTCTTTTCAAGTTCCTGCACTCTTTTTTCAAGGCCGGGTAAATTGCGGCTTGCAGCCTGGCTGCGGAGTGCAGCAGTATAATCAAAAGCCGGAGAGCCGGTAACGGCAGAGTTGGGATTTTTTATAGATTTACTTACACCACTTTGTGCATTTATTCTGCTTCCGTCTGCAATTTTAATATGGCCCACAATCCCTACCTGTCCGCCAATCATTACATTGTTACCAATCTTGGTACTGCCGCTTATGCCCGACTGCGCTGCAATTACTGTGTTATTTCCTACTTCAACATTATGGGCTATCTGTAACAGGTTATCGAGTTTAGCTCCGGATTTGATCAGCGTACTTCCAATGGTGGCCCGGTCAATAGTAGCATTGGCACCTATTTCTACACCATCTTCAATAATTACATTTCCAATTTGGGGCACTTTTTTTAAACTACCATCAGCCTGTGGGGCAAAACCAAAACCATCGCTGCCGATAACTGCACCGGCATGAATGGAAACATTTTTGCCAACAATGCAGTTATGGTAAATTCTTACACCGGGGTGAATGATGGTATTTTCCCCGATGCTGACATTATCGCCTAAATAAGCATTTGGATAAATTTTAGCCCCGTCGGCCACAATCACATTTTCTCCAATATAAGCAAAAGCGCCAATAAAAACATGGTCGCCAATCTTTGCGGTAGCTGCAATATAAGCAGGTTGTTGTATGCCCACCAGCTGTTGTCTTTGTAGTTGCTGGTATCTATCTAAAAGCGTTGCGAAGGCAGAGTAGGCATCAGGAACTTTTATAAGTGTTGCATCAATAGGTTGTTTTAGTTCCTGCGATTCATTAATGATGATGATGCTGGCCTTTGTGCTGTACAAAAATTCTTCGTATTTGGGGTTGGCTAAAAATGCCAGTTGCCCCTCCTGGGCTTCTTCAATTTTACCAAATGAGCCAACAGCAATATCGGCATCGCCTTCTACCTTGCCGGTAATGATCATTGCTATTTGTGCTGCGGTAAACTGCATGGTAAAAGCTTTTAGCTACTAGCTTTTAGCTACTAGCCGGTTACTACCCAAAGGCTAACAGCTAATACCTAACAGCTATCTTAAGTAACAAATGTAATATTTTTTAACCTTGCCCATCAGGTTTTGATTGATGAGGGCATTATCCACTTCAGAAATGTCTTTTACAGTTCCATCTTTAAAAAGGATATGGATATGCTCTTCTTCCAGGTTATAAGTACTGCTGCTAACCTCTCCTGTAAATACAAGCCATCCTGCTTCCTCAGCATTTAAATTTAATTTTATGCTGGTCTCTGCTAATTTTTCATTTACCAGGTTTTCCTGTACGGTACTACCAAAGTACTGCACTTTAAGTAGTTTCCGGTTAATGATACCGTTGCACAGTGTTGATAAAATCTTGTCTTCATGATGGCACCAACCTTTTATTGCAGCCAGTACATCATAATCATCCAGGTTACAAAACTCTTCAAGCGTAACTGTTTGTATTGGTTGTGTAATAAAATTATGCAAAGGATATTGTGTTGCAGCTTTTAAGTATTTGGCCCGTTTAATAATGCGTTTCAGCATTTGTTCGGCACATAAAACGGTTTTATGCAGGTAAACCTGCCAGTACATGAGGCGGCGGGCCACTAAGAATTTTTCTATTGAATAAATAGATTTTTCTTCAACCATCAATTCTCCGTTATGTACAGTAAGCATTTTAATGATCCGGTCGTATGCAATAACACCTTCATTTACGCCGGTAAAAAAACTATCCCTGTTCAGGTAATCCATACGGTCCACATCAAGCTGACCACTAATGAGCTGGTAGAGGAATTTTTTATGATAGCGGTCAGTAAATATTTCCAAAGCCAGGCTTAACTGTCCGTTAAACTGTTTGTTAAGCTCTTTAATGATCATTAAAGAAAGATCTTCATGATGCATGCTTTCAATCAGTTCATGTTCCAGTGCATGACTAAAGGGCCCGTGGCCAATATCATGTAACAGGATAGCAATTTTGGCTGCCTGTTCTTCAGCAGGTAAAATTTCAACAGATTTATTTTTTAACTCTGCCAGGGCATTGCCCATCAGGTGGTAGGCACCTAATGCATGATGAAACCTGCTGTGAACTGCTCCGGGGTAAACCAGGTTAGCCATAGCCATCTGGTTAATGCGGCGCAGGCGCTGAAAATACGGATGTTCAATTACCCGGTATATCAACTCATCGTTAACCGTAATAAAGCCATAAACAGGGTCATTGATTATTTTTCTGAAAGCCATTAAATGGTTTGTAGTTTGTGGTTTGTAGTTTTATTGCCAACAAACCTGTTTGTTAAAAGATGCACAAAGCTAAATAAAGCACGGCATCAATGATATAAAAAATTAAATTTGTAGACATTGATAAGTTGGTGATTTTTGAATCAATACAGCTTCGCTTAGATAAAAGATCAATATAGCTATGTAGTATAAGAGTGCGACGCCAATGAAGTTGATTTTAATTAATAATGCCGGGAACAAGAAACAACAAACTCCAAACTAGTAAGTATGAATATAGCAAAAATTCTTTGGGTAGATGATGAAATAGACAGCCTCACATCGCAAGTAATGTTTTTGGAAAACAAAGGATATGAAGTACAAACCAAAACCAATGGATTTGATGCGGTAGAATATGTAAAAGATAATATTGTAGATGTTGTTTTGCTGGATGAGACCATGCCCGGTATAAGTGGTCTTCAAACCCTGCAGCAGATAAAAGCATTAAAAAGTAACCTGCCTGTTGTTTTAATTACAAAAAATGAAGCAGAGAATTTAATGGATGAAGCCATTGGATCGCAGATAAGTGATTATTTGATAAAACCTGTTAATCCAAACCAGGTATGGCTGAGTTTAAAAAAGCTGATCGATAATAAAAGACTGGTTGCAGAAAAAACAACATCGGCTTACCAGCAGGAGTTCAGGAGTTTGTTCATGGCTTTAAACAGCAATCCCAGTCATAATGAGTGGATGGAGATTTACCGCAAACTGGTTTACTGGGAGCTGGAAATGAAAAAAAGTGATAGTCCCGAAATGCAGGAGGTTTTTGAAACACAAAAAAGCGAAGCAAATACAGAATTTTTTAAATTCATTTCCAGGAATTATGCCGGCTGGGTAAATCCTAAAAGTGACGATGCGCCCATTATGAGCCATAACCTGATGAAATTTAAAGTGCTTCCGCACCTTGAAAAAGGCATTCCTTTATTTTTTGTTTTAATCGATAATTTACGTTTTGATCAATGGAAGACCATCCAGCCAATTTTTGCAGAGAGTTTCCGCATTCATGAAGAAGAAACTTTTTATGCCATATTACCAACGGCTACACAATATGCCCGTAATGCAATATTTGCGGGTATGATGCCGGTGGATATTGAAAAGAAATTCCCGGTGCAGTGGAAAAATGATGATGATGATGGAGGCAAGAATATGTTTGAAGAAGATTTTTTTAAAGCACAGTTGAAAAGTTTGGGTAAGGGAGATCTGAAATACTCTTACACCAAGATTACCAATAATCATGATGGACAGAAACTGGTTGACAATATTCACAACATGATGGATAATGATATCAATGTAATCGTTTATAATTTTGTGGATATGCTCAGCCATGCCCGTACCGAAATGGAAGTACTTAAAGAACTGGCAGGCGATGAAACCAGTTACCGCAGCATTACCGAAAGTTGGTTTACCCATTCACCGCTTCACCAGGCGCTTAAAAAAATTGCCGATAAGAAATTAACAATGATTGTGGCAACAGATCATGGCAGTGTAAGGGTAAACACGCCAGTTAAAGTTATTGGCGATAAACAAACTACTTCAAACCTCCGTTATAAACATGGGCGTAATTTGAATTATGAAGTAAAAGATGTTTTGGCTTTCAGGGATCCACGGGAAGCGGGTTTACCGGTCCCCAATGTAAACTCTTCATTTATATTTGCAAAAGGCGATCTGTATTTATGTTACCCCAATAATTATAACCATTTTGCCAATTATTATCGTAATACTTTTCAGCATGGTGGCATAAGCCTGGAGGAGATGATCGTACCGGTGATACGGATGACGAATAAAGAATAAGTCAAAAATAAAAAGTAAAAAGAAAAACTTTTAACCTAATGGTGATAACTTCAGCCTTTAAATAGGATATCTCTCTTTAATTTTGGTAAGCTTTATATTTTGAATTTTGACTTTTGAATTTTGACTTTTTAATGAAATACACACAACATAATTTAGATAAGATAGAAAAGATAGCCGAAGAATGTGGCTATGTTATCCGTTACGAAAGAGGAACATTTCAAAGTGGTTATTGTATCCTGCAGGATAGGAAAGTGATCGTTATCAATAAATTTTTTCAAACCGAAGGCAGGATGAATGCCCTTATTGACCTGATGCCCCAGTTGGAGATAAGCTTTGATGCTTTAACACACGAGAGCCAGAAAATGTATGAGGAAGTGATGAGTGTAGTAGTAAATAAATAAGAATTACCAAATTAGGAACATAAAATAAGAAAGTGTAAAGAAGCCTGTTGTTTCCCCTACATCACTATAGTTTCATTCATTTTTTGAGCTCCTTCCCTCCTTATTCCTTATTTTACATTTGTTATTTCTCATTTCCATGCAAACTCCTCCTCTAAAAATAACATTTCTCGGTACCGGTACCAGCTGTGGTGTGCCCATGATAGGGTGCAGCTGTGAGGTATGTACTTCTGCAGATGAAAAGGACAAGCGCCTTCGGTCTAGCATCATGGTTGAAAGTGCAACTACTACCATTGTTATAGATACCACCCCCGATTTCAGGTACCAGATGCTGAGAGCCAATGTAAAAAAACTGGATGCTGTTTTATTTACACATCCGCACAAAGATCATATTGCTGGGTTGGATGATGTAAGGGCGTATAATTATTTTCAACAAAAGCATATGGATCTTTATGCAAACTCTTTAACAGAAGAAGCTATCAAAAGAGAATTTGCGTATGCTTTTTCCGATAAAAAGTATCCCGGTATTCCCAATCTTAATTTAATTACCATTGATGATAAGCCTTTTGTAGTGGGAGATATACCGGTAATTCCCATTTTGGTATGGCATTTAAAAATGCCTGTGCTGGGATTCAGGTTTGGCAATTTTACGTATATCACGGATGCCAACAGGATTGAAGAAACAGAAAAGGAAAAGATAAAAGGAAGCGATGCCATGGTGTTAAATGCGTTGCGGAAAGAAAGTCATATCTCTCATTTTACCCTCGATGAAGCAGTAGCAATGGTGCAGGAACTTAGTGTGCCCACAGCATACTTTACCCATATCAGTCATCAATTAGGCAAGAACCAGGTCATCAATAATGGTTTACCTTCCGGCATACAACTGGCTTTTGATGGCCAGGTAATTTATTTCGATTAATAATTTTCCCGTTGTTTTTCACCTCATTTCCTGATGTTTTTCCCATAGAATTAAAAATTCAGATTTCTATCTTGAGTGCGTGCCTAAATCCGCAAAATATTTACCCGGGTATCTTTCTTTTACCCGGAAAGAACGCATCGGGATCATTGCCATTGCAGTACTTATTGTATCATTGATCTGCCTGCCCTTTTTATTTCCCTTTTTCATTAAAAGTGAAAAGACCGATCATACTGCATTTAAAGAAGAGATTGACAGACTTAACCTTAAACAGGATAGCAGTACCGCAACTTTAAAAAGGGATTATAATGATGACTATGATGTTCAATATGCTCAGCCATCAGATAAGAATTATTACAGTAAAGAGTTTAAAGGCGAAATGTTTTATTTTGATCCCAATTCCCTGTCTGTAGATGGCTGGAAAAAACTGGGTATTAAAGAACGAACTGCAAATACTATCCAGAAATATATTTCAAAAGGAGGCAGGTTTTATAAGCCAGAGGATATTGGTAAAATTTGGGGATTGCATAAAGATGAAATAAGCAGGCTGTTGCCCTATGTTAAGATCGAATCAAAGCAGCCTGTTAATTATGTATCAACAGAAATTACTCCAAAGCTCTATGAAAAAACAAAAAATACAATTACAATTATTGATGTAAATAGTGCCGATACTTCAGCCTTTATTGCTTTACCGGGTATAGGCAGTAAACTTGCGGCACGTATCATAGCCTTCAGGGAAAAGCTTGGTGGTTTTTATAATCTCCAACAGGTTGCAGAAACCTATGGTTTGCCGGATTCTGTTTTTCAAAAAATAAAAAACAAACTTGTTGTAACCAATAACCAGTTAAAAAAACTGAATATTAACACGGCTACAGCGGATGAATTGAAATCACATCCATACTTAAGGTACAATATCGCCAATGCTATTGTTCAATACAGAACACAACATGGGAGCTTTTCAGCTGTTGCAGATATAAAAAAAATAATGGTGATAACTGAAGATATTTTTAATAAGGTCTCACCATATCTTATCGTCAATTAATGCTAACAGGCGTTAGTATTTTAAAATCCTGTAAATTGCAGCCTTAACGATCGCTATTTATGAATTTTAAGACTTCGGAACTGACAGAACAGGTGGCACAGACTGCCCGTGATTTTGCCCTTCAACATATTAAACCCCGATTGATGGAATGGGACGAAAGCCAGGAATTTCCTGTTCAGGTTTTTAAGGATATGGGTAAACTGGGTTTAATGGGTGTATTGGTACCAGAAGAATACGGTGGCAGCGGAATGGGGTATTACGAATACAATACTATTATACAGGAGATATCAAAAGTTTGTGGCAGTATAGGTTTATCGTTGGCTGCACATAACTCACTTTGTACCGGGCATATATTAACCTTTGGTAACGAAGAACAAAAGAAAAAATATTTACCCAGGCTTGCTTCTGCCGAATTTATTGGTGCCTGGGGATTAACGGAAGCCAACACTGGCAGCGATGCAGGCAATATGAAAACCACGGCAGTGAAAGATGGTGATGACTGGATCATTAATGGTACCAAATCATGGATAACACATGGTAAAAGCGGGGATGTTGCCGTAGTGATCTGCAGAACCGGGGAACCGAGAACAAAAGATAATTCAACTTCATTTGTTGTAGAAAGAGGTACTGCTGGTTTTAGTGGTGGGAAAAAAGAAAATAAATTAGGCATGCGTGCCAGCGAAACTGCCGAAATGATATTTGATAACTGCCGTATCCCGGATACAAACCGGCTTGGAGCCGTAGGTCAAGGATTTAAACAAAGTATGAAAGTGCTGGATGGTGGCCGCATATCTATTGCAGCACTAGGTTTAGGTATTGCTAAGGGTGCTTATGAAGCTTCATTGCAATATGCAAAAGAGCGTCACCAGTTTGATCAGCCAATTGCAAACTTCCAGGGTATAAGTTTTAAACTGGCAGATATGGCAACGGAGATAGAAGCTGCTGATCTTTTAATAAAGCAGGCCTGCGATCTGAAGATGAGGGGACTGCCTATGACCAAGGAATCGGCCATGGCAAAATATTACAGCAGCGAAGTGGCAGTAAGAGTAAGTACAGAT
>JBBSJI010000032.1:0-30157 GCA_038257425.1 Chitinophagales bacterium | reverse complement strand
GCCAAGGTTAAGTTGTTCCGGTTCCATGTTCATGTGTTGTTTGGGTTAATTTGAAAACAGCATCGCTGAAAAGTATCATTCTTTCTAACTGGAATTCTTTTTTCAGCTCATTGTTCAGTTGGTTCATAAAAGAGAATTGATGCTGAAAAGTACTTCTCTTTTTTTATTTTTCAGCATCCCGCTTTAATAATTCAATTTTATAAGCGTAAGAAGCGTTGAGAATATATTTGTTGAAAGTCACTTCATCGGCAGTGCTTGCAAATTCGTAAGTAGGTAAATAACGAATCATAAAGTTATCCAGCTCGGCACCCTGTAATTGTGTAATGCGACGCACAAAGTTTTTGTTGAAACGGTAGCTTACAAATTTATCCTGCTCCTGTTGTTCAAGTCTTGCCTGGAAAGCTTTTAATCGTTTGTTCCTTCCGAACCGGAATATGTTGATGATCTCGTTCACATCGGCACCCACAGCACCTGATGGCGATATACTGGTGCGTATGGTTGGGTTGCGGAAATTATAGACGTCTCCATACGTTGCCCTGTTGTCTATAGAATCCTGCCGGTACGACCTGGCATAGATCATTACCTCTTTTAAAGTGCTGTAACCACCTTTAACACGAACCTTTAAAGAAATATCAAACTGGTTGAGATCGGCAATATCTTTTACTGCAAATTTCTGCGTTGGTTTATTTTGGTAAATAAAAGAAAGGGAATCATTTTCTGCAACCACGATCTTGTACCTGCCCATGGAATCGGTGAGGGCAATTTTGCCGCCGGTGCTTTCCACTTTTACATTTTCTACATAATTTCTTTTTGAAGAATCGAAAACAGTTCCGCTAACAGTTAACTGGGCAATTGCCTGGGCTTTGATACAAAATGAAAAAAGCAGCAGTAAGCATATTTTAAAAATGAATTGCAACAGGCTAAAAAATTAATTGAGGTAAAAATACAGGAACAATTAACAACCTTGTTGCGATGCTTTTGTTTTAACGGCAATTTTGCTTTTTAAGTAAACTGGCAAGTACTACGGGATAATGTGCATGTTCCAATGCGTGAATTTTTTGTGCAAGGCTTTCAGCAGTATCAGTTTCTTCTACTGGGCATCTAGCCTGGAAGATGATCTCTCCATGATCATAAATCTCATCTACATAATGAATGCTTATGCCGCTTTCGGTTTCTTTGGCTGCGATAACAGCATCATGCACTTTATTGCCATACATGCCCTTACCAGCATACCCAGGTAACAGGGCGGGGTGTATATTGATGATCTTTTTAGGATATGCATTAATTAAAGCAACAGGCATTTTCCATAAAAAGCCCGCCAATACAATAAAATCAATTTTATGTTTTTGTAATACCGGTAAATAATGGTCACCGTTAAAAAATCTTTCCTTTTCAATTAATAAAGAAGGAATTCCATACTTTTCTGCAATGGTCAGCACACCGGCAGGGGGTTTGTTGCAAACAATTAAAGCAACCTTATAAGGAATCCTATCTGCTTCAATCTTCACGTCACCCCTCTCCTGAAGGAGAGGGGAAGGGGGTGAGGTTATGATCTTTTCTGCATTGGTTCCAGCCCCGCTGGCAAATATGGCTATGTTTGTTTGGGATTTTAGTTCCAGGTTTTTTCCCTTCCTGCCGCTCATCTTTCGGGCTATTTTTGAAATATAGCTTTTAAAGAATTTAAATTGGCCAAGTGGTATACTTATTAATATAACACAAAGAGGCCAGAGCAGGGTAACCAGTAATATATATGCTATCAACCATACAACCCCTTTTCCCAAACCTGTAAGCAACAATATCTTGCGGCCTGCATAGCCACAAAGGCTTCCGCCCAATGCAAAAGTGGTTATAATAAGCAACAGGTTTAACCCATTGACCTTCCACTTTTCTTTAAGCTTTTGAAACATTCGGCAAATGTGGGTTAAAAAATTGTGATTTAATAGGCTTATCCGAAAAAATTTGAACGGCCAAAAACAGATTACATATACATGACAATCAAACCAGCCATGGCCTTACAATTTGCTGAAACCCATGCTGGATAAGGCAAAAAAAAATTCTCCAATGTTGATATATTGTCAGCATCCTGTCTTATTTTTGCACCCGAATCAGGATATTTTTCCACATTAGCCCCGATAACTGTATGAGTCGCTATAGAAAAATCTTTAACAGAATATTTGCAAGTATCTTTTTAGTTGTTTTATTATCTATTAATGTACAATCATTTGCCCAGGATGGTGAAGCGCTCTTTAAATCTAACTGTGCAAGTTGCCATAAGATAGATAAGGATTTTACTGGTCCGGCCCTGAAAGGCTGGAAGGACAGGGTACCAGGCGGAGACTGGATCTATCAATGGTTACACAATCCTGCCGCACAAAATGATGCTTACGCAACGGCACTAAAAGACAAATGGAAGCCGGTTATAATGACCAATTTTCCTGCATTAAAGAATGAGGAGATCGATGCCATTATGAATTATGTAGATAATCCACCGGTGACTGTCGTGGACCCCAAACAAGTCCCACCCGAAGGTTCAGGCGATTCCCTCCTCTTCGGCATCTTAACTTTAGTACTAGCGCTCATTGCATTTATATTATTACAGGTAAACAGTAACCTTCGTAAACTTTCTGATGAAAAAGAAGGTGTACTACGCTCTGAACCCGTTCCTTTTTACAAGAACAAGTCTTACATAATGGTGGGTATTCTTTTGGTATTTGGAATAGGAGGATTTTATACTATTAATGGAGCTATCGGTTTAGGCCGCCAGCAAAATTACCAGCCCGAGCAACCTATTTTCTATTCGCATAAAGTACATGCCGGCACAAACCAGATCAGCTGTTTGTATTGCCACGGTAGCGCACAGGATAGCAAGCTGGCAAGCATTCCATCAGTTAATACCTGTATGAACTGCCACAAATCCATCAGTAAATACGAAGGACCTGACGAACTGGTTAGAGAGAATGGAACAAAGGTTGATGGTACTGTTGAGATCCAGAAATTATATGCTTATGCAGGCTGGAACGAAACAACTAAAACATATAACCCCGATAATAATAAAGATGGAATTCCTGATGGTGCAAAACCCATTGAATGGATAAAAGTACATAACCTCCCCGACCACGTTTATTTTAACCACAGCCAGCATATTAAAGTTGGAAAACAACAATGTCAAACCTGCCACGGTAACATACAGGAAATGCCGGAGGTTTACCAGTTTAATACCCTGAGCATGGGCTGGTGTATCAACTGTCACAGGGATACCAAAGTTGACTTTTACAATAAAGCAGATAGTACTGGAAATAAGTTTTACAGCATTTACGAGAAGTTTCACAAAGATCTTAAGAGCAAAAGAATGGATAGTGTAACGGTTGAGCACATTGGTGGAACAGAATGTCAGAAATGTCACTATTAAAAGTGAGCAGCCTGCAATAGGTAGTCTGCAGTATTAAATTCAAAAAAGTACAATGAACAGGCTGTTGACTGCCAACTGTCAACTGATAAATATGAGTAAGAAAAAATACTGGCAAAGTTTTGGAGAACTGAATCAAACAGCAAGTTTTCAGGAATCAACCAAAAACGAGTTTAAAGAAGAGCTGCTTCCTTTAGCTGATCTTGATGATAAAGGTATTTTAGATGCCAAAACCCCACGCAGGGATTTCCTTAAATATCTTGGCTTTAGTACAGCAGCCGCCGCCCTTGCGGCCAGTTGCGAAACACCTGTACGTAAGGCTGTTCCTTATTTAAACAGGCCTGAAAGTGTTACTCCCGGTATTGCAAATTATTATGCATCTACCTATATTAATGGCGGCGATACAATTTCTGTTGTTGTTAAGCAAAGAGATGGCAGGCCCATAAAAATTGAAGGAAACGAATTATCAACCATAACCAACGGAGGTACCAATGCACAGGCACAGGCTTCAGTGCTTGATCTGTATGATAACACCCGCCTTCGTTACCCCATGCAGAAAGACGGCAAAGGGTTTAAAGAAGTTACCAGCTTTGATGTTTTTGATAAAATGGTAGGAGATGCAATTGCCGGTAAAGCGGTTGCCCTGCTTACTTCTACAATTAATTCTCCAACTACTTTAGATATAATAAAAGAATTTATAGCAAAATACCCGGGCAGCCGCCACGTACAATACGATGCTGTAAGTTATAGCGGTATGTTATTGGCCAATGAAGCCTGCTATGGTAAAAAAGCAATTCCTTCTTATCATTTCGATAATGCAAAAGTGATCGTGAGTTTAGGTGCCGACTTTTTAGGAACCTGGTTAAGCCCAACTGAATTCAGTAATCAATATGGAAAGAACAGGAAGGTTGCTGCTGGTTCTAAAGTAGAACTTAGTAAACATTTCCAGTTTGAAAGTATGATGAGCATGACCGGTAGTAATGCTGATGACCGCTATACACACAAGCCTTCTGAAACCGGTGCGGTTGCTTTGGCCTTATTGGCTAAGCTTGGTGGAGCTGTTACTGCTCCTGCTATTGCAGATGCAAAACTGGCTAAAGGTATTGATACGGCCGCCGCAGCTTTAAAAGCAAATAACGGCGCTGCATTGGTAGTTTGTGGAAGCAATGATGTAAATATACAGGTGATCGTTAATGCCATCAACGAAGCTATAGGAGCTAATGGCAAAACCATCAACTGGGCAATGACATCAAACTACAAAAATGGCATTGATGCAGATATTGTACAGCTGGTTAATGATATGAACTCAGGAGCAGTTGGTGCAGTTTTGATCCATGATGTTAACCCGGCTTATTCATACAGCGACAGTAAAAAATTTAAAGACGGGCTTGCAAAAGTTGTTAGTGTTTCCTTTAACGGAACCATGGATGAAACAACTGAGCTTTGTAAATATATTCTTCCATCGCACCACTGGCTGGAAAGCTGGGGCGATGCAGAACCTAAAACAGGTTATTACAGTTTAATTCAGCCAACCATCAATCCTTTGTTTAAAACAAGGGCCTTTCAAACTTCCCTTATAAAGTGGAGTGCTGCTGCAGGCAGTATGATTACTGATTATGAAACGTATTTTAAAACTTACTGGAACAGTAAACTGGGCAGTATAGATCTGTATAATAAAGCTTTGCAGGATGGTGTAATTGAACCTGCTGCTATGCCTGTAGGTGGCGGAGGCTTCAACGGTGCAAAATTGACGGAAGCTGCTACTGCACTTGCTTCTGCAAAAGGCGGACCTATTGAAGTTGTATTTTATCAAAAAGTTTCTGTAGGTAATGGTAGCCAGGCTAATAACCCATGGCTGCAGGAATTACCTGACCCTATTACCAAAGTAACCTGGGATAATTATGCTATGATGAGTCCCGCCATGGCTAAGTCTTTATTAAACCTGGATGTGATGAACCAGGAAAAAGGAAAGCAAAGTGATTATGAAGTTCATCCTGAGAAACCGGTTGTAAAGATCACAGTAAATGGTAAGTCGGTTGAGTTACCGGTTATTGTTATACCTGGTATGAATGCTGCAACAATTGCATTGGCAGTTGGATACGGCAGGGAGAGTGCAGATAAAACAACAACAGCAAATAATATCGGGAAGTCTGCAAATGGCGCCGGTAAAAATGTATATCCTTTAATTGCACTTAACGGTACCAATTCATATAGTTCTGTAGCCACTGTTGAAAAAACAGGAGCTATGTATCCATTAGCACAAACACAGGTGCATGGATTTACTGAAAGCCGCCCCATCATTTTTGAAACAAATCTTGCTTCCTATAATGCAAATCCTGCGGCGCTTTTAGAAGACGTAGTAAAGGAAAGAGCATTGATTACCATTGAGGGTAGCGATAACTTTGTAAGGGATGCAACTATGTATCCTGATTTTTCAAAGCCGGGTATTAAGTGGGGCATGAGCATTGACCTGAATACCTGTACCGGTTGCAGCGCCTGCGTCGTAGCATGTACGGCCGAAAATAATGTGAGTGTGGTTGGTAAGATGCAGGTGCAAAGAGCACATGAAATGCACTGGCTGCGTATCGATCGCTATTTCACAGGAGACCTGGAAAACCCTGATGTGGTGTTCCAGCCAATGCTTTGCCAGCATTGTGATAATGCGCCTTGCGAAAACGTTTGCCCGGTTGCTGCAACAAACCACAGCAGTGAAGGCCTTAACCAAATGACCTACAACCGTTGTATTGGTACAAGATATTGTGCAAACAACTGTCCTTATAAAGTTCGTCGCTTCAATTGGCTTGATTATACAGGAGCAGACAGCTTCCCGGATAATCAAAATCCAATGGTTGGTTCTTATATGGATGAATCTGTATTGCAGATGAACGATGACCTGACAAGAATGGTATTGAATCCCGATGTTACTGTTCGTTCAAGAGGTGTTATCGAAAAATGTTCTTTCTGTGTTCAGCGTTTGCAGGACAGCAAACTGGAAGCTAAAAAGCAACAGGACCCATCACTGGTTCGTAATGTAAAAACAGCCTGTATGCAGGCTTGTCCTACACATGCCATCAGCTTTGGTAATGTTAACGATAAGGAAAGTGATGTGTACAAGATCAGGAATGTAGAACAGAAGCACCGTTCTTTCTATGTGCTGGAGCAGCTGCACGTTTTGCCTAATGTAAGCTACCTGGCAAAAGTGAGGAACACCGACAGGCATATTGGAGTTGAAGGGCATGGTGGAGAAGAACACGAAGCTAAAAAAGAAGAAAAAACACACGCATAATAAACGATAAGTAAAAATTAAAAATTAAAAAATTAGAAAGTAAAAAGCGGGAACACCATTTCATCTTTTGACTTTTAACTTTTGACTTTACACTTTAGATATGTCATTACTGAAATACGAATCGCAATTAAGGGAACCGTTGGTTGATGGTAACAAAGACTATCACCAGGTAACGGAAGATATAATACGTCCTATTGAGATGAAGCCGAGCCTGCTCTGGTATATTGGATTTTATATCAGCGTAGCCCTGTTATTATTTGGGGTGTATAGTGTTTACCGGGAGGTTACTTATGGTATTGGTCAATGGAACGTGAACAAAACCATTGGCTGGGGTTGGGATATCACCAACTTTGTATGGTGGGTAGGTATTGGTCACGCCGGTACATTAATTTCGGCTATCTTATTATTATTCCGCCAGGGCTGGAGAACGGGTGTAAACCGTGCAGCAGAAGCGATGACGATATTTGCGGTAATGTGTGCAGGCCAATTCCCGATCTGGCATATGGGCCGGGTATGGATGGCATTCTTTGTATTACCTTATCCAAATAGCCGTGGCCCTTTGTGGGTAAATTTTAATTCACCATTGTTGTGGGACGTATTTGCGATCTCAACTTATTTTACCGTTTCATTATTATTCTGGTACTCTGGTTTGCTGCCTGATCTTGCTACTGTAAGAGACCGTGCAAAAACCAAGTTCCGTAAAATGTTTTATGGTGTTGCATCTTTCGGCTGGACCGGAAGTACCAAACACTGGCAGCGTCATGAATCTTTATCACTGGTATTGGCGGGTTTAAGTACACCGCTGGTATTATCAGTACATACCATTGTATCTTTTGACTTTGCTACTTCAATCGTTCCGGGTTGGCATACTACCATCTTTCCTCCTTACTTTGTTGCAGGTGCCATCTTTAGTGGATTTGCCATGGTGCAAACACTAATGATTGTGCTGCGTAAAGTTTTTAACCTGCAGGATTATATTACCATTGGTCATATTGAAGCCATGAACAAAGTAATTGTATTAACCGGTAGTATTGTAGGCTGTGCTTACTTAACGGAGTTGTTCATTGCATGGTACGGACAGAATCCTTACGAGTGGTATGCATTTAAAGAGAACCGTGCCAACCTGTTCAGTCCTTATGGATGGAGTTATTGGCTGATGATGTTCTGTAACGTGGTTTCACCTCAGTTGTTCTGGAGTCGTAAACTGAGAAGAAATATCACGGTTACTTTCTTCATGAGTATAATTGTAAATATAGGTATGTGGTTCGAACGTTTTGTGATCATTGTAACTTCTGTGTACAGAGATTACCTGCCATCATCATGGAGTACTTATTACAGTCCTTCCATTTGGGAGATCGGGTTTTACCTGGGAACATTCGGATTATTCTTTACTTGTTTTTTCCTGTTTGCAAAGTACTTCCCGGTTATTGCGGTGGCAGAGATCAAAGCCATTTTAAAAACCAGCGGGGAGAATTATAAAGTGAAAATGACTGACCTTGAAAAAGCAGATGCAGAGAAGTTTTATATTGAAGAAGTTGCGCATCCGCATCATTAAGAAAAAGCCGTTAGCTATTAGCTATTAGCTTTTAGTGAAGGTTTCAAAAATTGAAGAGAATTTAATTTAATTGTTATAAATGCTAATGGCTAAAAGCTATCAGCTAAAAGCTAAAAATATGGCTGGAGGAATTAAAAAATTTGTAGTAGGATCTTTCGATGATGAGAAGGTATTGTTTCCTGCGGTGAAAAATGTTCGCAAAGCTGGTTACAAGATACACGATGTGTATACTCCTTTTCCTGTGCATGGTTTAGATCATGCTATGGGCATTCGTGAAACGAGCCTGCATACTGCCGGTTTTATTTATGCCATTATTGGTACTACTACAGCACTTACATTCATGAGCTGGGTATTTACTGCCGATTGGCCTTTGAATATTGGTGGAAAACCACACTTTGCATTACCCGCCTGGATACCCATCACTTTTGAGTTAACGGTATTGTTTTCGGCGGTAGGTATGGTACTTACATTTTGTTACTTGTGTAACCTGGCGCCATTTGTAAAAAAGCATCACTTTCATCCAAGAGCTACCGATGATCTTTTTGTAATGGTTATTGAGTGTACCGATAAAACAAATGACGCAGAAGTGCAGTCATTCTTACAATCAGCGGGCGCACAGGAAATAAATGTACAGGTTGCAGAAACAGGATGGTGGATAGGAAGGTACGGTAAAGAGCAAAAACTGTATAAAGAAGAAAAAGGATATTAAAAGCCCCCTCAATCCCCCAAGGGGGAAGAAATGGAGCAGTAATTTGCGAATATGAATGCTAAACTTAACTACATAAAAGAGACCTTTAAGAATAAGAAATGAAAAAAATCGCAATTATAGCAACACTGATCTTGTCAATGGCGGCTGTGTTTATTGGTTGTAAAGATAAACGTGATGCCGGTTCAGTTTATATGCCGGATATGGCTTACAGCCGTGCCTATGAAAGTTATGCATCACGTGATTCAGCAATTTTTACTACCGACCCTTACAGTGCAGGGCATAAAATATTCTTTAATAATATACCTCCAAATGGTACAATAAAAAGAGGAGAGCTTTTCCCTTTTAATATACCTAACGACAGTAACGGCTTACTTAATTTAAGCAGCCAGGTAAAAAATCCTTTAGCGCCGATAAATGCAAAAGAACTGGCAGAAGCCGGCAGGTTGTATAATATCAACTGTGGAGTTTGTCATGGTGCCAAGGGTGAAGCTAATGGACCACTTGCTGCTAAAGTTGGGGGCGTAAAAAGTATTATCGGGGCATCGCCGGGTTATAGTGATGGCAGAATATTTTTTGTGATGACTTATGGCCAGGGAAATATGGGAAGTTATGCTTCGCAATTAACAAGAGAGCAACGCTGGAGAATTGTTCAATATATAAGAACGCTTGAACCTGGTAATGCAGGTGCGGCTGCTAAAGATTCAGTTTCTGTAAAAGTGGACAGTGCAGTAGTGAAGAAGTAACTGTAAAATAAATGTACAACAAAGAATTATTGTGGATTTGTTAGTAATAAAAAAGAGATAAATTAAACAAGTTTGGCCTCTCCCGATAAAATCGGGAGAATGAGGGAGAGGCCGTATTAACTCAAAATAAAGATTAGATGGATCATCAATTTCAATTACCGGGCAGTTACAAAAAGTGGACGTATGGACTGATAGGTGCCGGAGTTATAGCATTGTTGTATGGGTTTATAATGTACAATCCTTTTGCTCACGCCGGTCACGGAGAAAATGTTAACAGCACCCGTTTTTGGGCTGTGTTGTTACAGAACAGTGTATTCTTTTTACTCGTTGTAAATGCTGCCATGTTCTTTATTTGTGTTACCACAATGGCTATGGCGGGTTGGGTTGTTGCTTTCCGGAGAGTTTCAGAAGCTATCTCAAGTGTGGTTCCTATTTTAGGGATTATTACTTTTCTGATTTTAATGTCTATCATTTTTGGACACCGTACAGATATTTACCATTGGCTGGATAAAGATGCAGTCGCCAATGATCATATATTAAATGGAAAAAAAGGTTTTTTAAATCCCATGTTCTATTCGATCTTCTCTTTTCTTACCATTTTCTTATGGTGGTTCCTCGGTAAAAAAATGCGTAGCCTGAGCCTGGAAAGTGATAAGAAGGGGCATATGAATTATGAGACCGGAAAAAAATGGATATGGGACAATACCGTTTGGGCTTCATTATATTGTGTAGTATTTACTTTAACTGTTGCCTCTACTATCCCCTGGCTTTGGATAATGAGTATTGATGCTCATTGGTACAGCACCATGTACAGCTGGTACACATTTGCAAGCACATTTGTATCGGGGGTTTCCCTGATTGCATTGTATGTTATCTATTTAAAGAATCGTGGCCAGCTTGAATATGTTACCGAAGAACATTTGCATGATCTTGGTAAGTTCATGTTTGCCTTTTCGGTTTTCTGGACATACTTATGGTTCTCTCAATACATGTTGATCTGGTATAGTAACCAGCCGGAAGAAACAAAATATTTTATTGAAAGAATAGGTACGGCAGAAAAGGCAGGCCCTTATAAAGCCATCTTCTTTTTAAACCTGATCCTGAATTTCCTTTGCCCGTTATTAATTTTAATGAAAAAAGGAACTAAAAGAAACTGGACCATGGTAACCTTCATGGCTGTATTGATCATTTTTGGTCACTGGATAGACTTTTTTCAAATGGTAATGCCGGGTACATTACACGAACATTACACATTGGGCTTTTTTGAATTTGGTACAGCTGCTTTGTTTGTAGGATTGATCATGTGGGGAACGGGAAATTATTTAAGCAAACATTCATTGCTTGCAAAAAATCATCCTTTCTTAAAAGAGAGTATGATACATCATACATAATGCCCCCTCTATCTCCCCCGAAGGGGGAGGAAACGGAGGAGAACGAAGCGAAGATTGAAAAAAAGAAAATTTGAAATAAAAAGAGGCCAACTACCAGTTCCCTCTCCGAAGGAGAGGGGTTGGGGTGAGGCCGCTAAATTTAATTTATGAAAGAGTTTTTAATGATAGTTTTAGGTGCGCTGGTTTTTGTAGTCGTTTTTCAGATTGCAAAGGCAAGTGAATACGTTAGCGTTTTAAAAGGCGAGGACAAAACACGTAAACAAAATAATAAGATCAATGCATTTTTACTCCTTGGCTTTTTAGTGTTTGGATTAATAGGTGTATGGTATTGCAATGAATTGTTTTATCCTAAAACATTATTCCCACAAGGCTCTGCATCAGTAGAAGGAGAAAGCCTGGATCTGATGTTTATGATAACAGTTGCTGTTACCGGAGTTGTTTTTGTGCTTACACAGATTTTATTATTCTGGTTTTCTTTTAAATACCAGGAGAGCGATACCAGGAAAGCATTTTATTTTCCACATAACACAAAGTTGGAATTGATCTGGACTACAGTACCGGCTATCTTTTTAACAGTACTGGTTGTGTTTGGGTTAAAGTACTGGTTTAAAATTACAGGTGATGCACCTAAAGATTCAATAGTGGTAGAAGTAACAGGTCACCAGTTTGCATGGGAGTTCCGTTATCCCGGTTCTGATAAAGTGCTTGGAAAAAAGAATTATAAATTAACTACAGCGAAGAATAATCTTGGGGTTGATTTTGAAGACCCTGCAAGTTTAGATGATATACATGTAAATACAACCATGCATATTCCTGTAGGTGTACCACTTAAAATGGTGATCCATTCCCAGGATGTAATTCATGATGTTGGTCTTCCTCATTTCAGGTTAAAGATGGATGCCGTTCCGGGTATTCCAACCACGCAGTGGTTTACGCCAAAGATTACAACGGCGGAAATGAAGAAGAAAACTAACAACCCTGAATTTAATTATGAGATTGCCTGCGACCAGTTGTGCGGATCAAGTCATTATGCCATGAGGGGTGTTATCATTGTAGAAACAATGGAAGAATATAAAAAATGGCTGGCAGAGCAAAAGCCTGAATACTTTACAATATTCCCGGAAAAAGCTCCAGCGGTTGTTGACACTGTAAAACAAATTTCACAGGCATTGCCGGTAAAAAAATAATTAAATATCCCGATAGTTATCGGGACGGTAAAATTGCCGGGAGAATAAAAAGTAAGAATATGAGTAGCGTAGCCACATTACAGCATGCAGATGTTCACGGATCACATGATGCACATGAACATCAGCACCACCACGAAACGTTTATCTCTAAATACGTTTTCAGCCAGGATCATAAAATGATTGCCAAACAGTTCCTGGTAACAGGTATCATATGGGCCATCATCGGAGGTTTGTTTTCTGTAGTATTCCGTTTACAACTGGGTTACCCCGAAGCTACTTTTCCATGGCTGGAAGATTTGCTTGGCCATTGGGCAGCAGGCGGTAAATTAAAGCCTGAATTTTATTATGCTTTGGTTACTATGCATGGAACCATCCTGGTGTTCTTTGTATTAACCGCAGGCCTGAGCGGAACTTTCGCAAACTTTTTAATTCCGTTACAGATCGGTGCACGGGATATGGCTTCACCATTTTTGAACATGCTTAGCTATTGGTTCTTCTTTCTTTCTTCCATCATTATGTTCTCTTCTTTATTTGTGCAAACTGGTCCGGCAAGTGGCGGGTGGACGATCTATCCTCCATTAAGCGCTTTGGGTGATGCATCAAGCGGAAGTAAAATTGGAATGGATCTTTGGCTGGTAAGTATGGCTATGTTTATTATATCAGCTTTATTAGGTGGCCTTAATTATATCACCACTATCCTTAACATGCGTACAAAAGGAATGAGCATGACCCGTTTACCATTAACGATCTGGGCTTTATTCTTTACAGCAGTTTTAGGAGTACTTTCTTTCCCTGTATTATTATCAGGCGCTATATTATTATTATTTGATCGTAACCTGGGTACCAGCTTCTTCTTAAGTGACATTGTGGTTGCAGGTAAGATATTACCAAACGAAGGGGGTAGTGCTATCCTGTTCCAGCATTTATTCTGGTTCCTTGGTCACCCGGAAGTGTATATAATCTTATTACCGGCAATGGGCATGAGTTCGGAGATCATCAGTGTGAACAGCCGTAAACCCATCTTTGGTTATATGGCGATGGTGGGTTCTGTTTTTGCAATTGCAATCCTCGCTTTCCTGGTGTGGGCTCATCATATGTTTGTAACAGGATTGAATCCATTCCTTGGATCTGTGTTTGTATTACTTACTTTGTTGATCGCTGTACCATCGGCCATTAAAGTATTTAACTGGCTAACTACTTTGTGGAAAGGAAATATCCGGTTCACGCCGGGTATGTTATTTGCCATCGGGTTTGTTAGTTTATTTATCAGTGGAGGTTTAACAGGTATCTTCTTAGGTAACTCTGCACTCGATCTTCATTTACACGATACTTATTTTGTAGTTGCTCACTTCCATATTGTAATGGGTGTGGCCTCTTTCTTTGGTATGTTTGCCGGCGTTTACCACTGGTTCCCTAAAATGTTTGGCCGCTATTTAAATAATACCATGGCCTTTATCCATTTCTGGATAACAATCATTGGCGCCTACCTGATATTTTGGCCAATGCACTACGAAGGGTTAGCGGGAATGCCACGTCGTTATTATGATTATTCAGGATGGAGTTCATTTAATATGTTTAACGGCCTGAATGAATTTATCAGTTTTGTAGCTATGATCGTTTTTGCTGCACAGTTGCTGTTCGTTTTCAATTTCTTCTATAGTATGTTCAAAGGAAGAAAAGTTACAACGCCAAATCCATGGGGAGCAAATACATTAGAGTGGACAACACCGATCAATCCTGGTCACGGAAACTGGCCTGGAGAAATTCCGGAAGTACACAGAGGGGCATATGATTATGCAAAAGACGGTAAAGAATTTATACCGCAGGATGTACCGGTAGGAGATGATGAATCAAAACATTAGACCCTACTTATCCGCTCCGGCGGAGTGGGAACTGGAAAATTGAAGCGAAGATTTATAAAGGGTAATTAAGACGAAAAAAGAGAAAATGTTGAAATGCTTAATTACAAATGTTGATTTTAAATTAAAAGTTCAGCCTCCCTCTCTTCGGGAGAGGGAACGAGGGAGAGGCTGTCATGAATGAGAATAAAACCATAACCAACTCAACATCGTTTACGTTGGTGAGTAAAGTGAAAGATTACTTTCAGTTGATCAAATTCACTTTAAGTTTTATGGTTGTGTTCAGTACGGTGGTAAGCTTTTTAATTGCACCCAATGAACAGTTTTACGTTCGGGAAAAAATAATATCAGTTCTTTTACTTTTTGTTGCAGGCATGTTTATTACCGGCTCAGCTAATGCCATTAACCAGATACTGGAAAAAACTTCAGACGGGTTAATGATGCGTACTGCTAAAAGACCGGTAGCCAGTGGACGCATGAGTGTGAATGAAGCAGGAATTTTTGCTTTCATCACCGGTGCCGCCGGCGTTTACATGATGTGGAAATTTTTTAACACGGAAAGTGCAGTGGTAAGTTTGTTAAGTCTTTTTTTATACGGCTTTATTTACACACCACTTAAAAAAGTTAATTCCATATCTGTATTGATTGGGGCAGTACCGGGGGCTTTACCCTGCCTGATCGGCTGGGTTGCTGCTTATGGTGATGCACCAATAAGCTGGACAGGAGCATGGGTTTTATTCGGCATCCAGTTCTTATGGCAATTCCCGCATTTTTGGGCAATTGCCTGGCTGGCACATAAAGATTATACCACTGCCGGGTTTAAATTACTGCCTGCGGATAAGGGGCCTACAAGGTTTACCGCAATGCAAAGTATTATTTACAGTGCATTGATGATACCGATGGGGTTTGTTCCTTATTATACAGGCATCAGCGGTATAGAAAGTATGGCAGTTTTGCTGGTCTGTAACCTCTGGATGGTATATGTAAGTGTGTTGTTATTCATCCGTATGGATGCCAGGAGTGCAAGACGGGTAATGTTCAGTTCTTATTTTTATTTAATGATCGTTTTATTGGCCATGTTTGCAAATAGAACATAAAAACCCCCTCCGCCCCCTGCCCTTCGGCTACGCTCAGGATGAGGGGGAACTGGGGTGAGGTCAGATGAATAAAGATCAAAAGTACAAGAGTGCTCCGATAGCTATCGGAGCCAATGAAGATGATTAGAATTAATGAAGCTTGGTACAAAAAAATTAAATTAAAAATTCCCATTTGGGATAAAGTGATATGAGTACAGTGGCAATGGAACAAAGAAAAAAAATTCATCCGCATAAATTTACCCTGTGGGTGGGCATTGGCAGTTTACTGATGATGTTTGCAGGGTTAACGAGTGCTTATATTGTTAAGCGTAACCAGGCCAACTGGCAATCGTTTGAGTTGCCCCAGTTCTTTTGGTACAGTACTGCTGCAATTGTGTTAAGCAGTTTAACCATCTTCCTGGCAGAAAAAGCTTTTATGCAGCGGGAGATGAAAAAATACCGGAGCCTGTTGATAGCAACTTTGGTATTAGGAGTTCTTTTTATTGTTTTTCAATTGCTCGGCTTTCAGCAATTGTGGGCAAAACAGGTAACACTTACAGGAAACGTATCATATTCATTTATGTATGTGATCGTAAGCTTGCATGTTGCACACGTTATTGGAGGATTGATAGCACTGATCGTATTGTTTGCAAAAGCATTCAGTACAAAAACAAGGATCTATAACAGCGTTCCGGTTGAACTGGTAAGTACATACTGGCACTTTGTAGATATTTTGTGGATATACCTGTTGATTTTTTTATTGATGATAAGGTAAAAGCCCCCTCCGCCAGTCCTGAGCGAAGTCGAAGAGAAAGGAAGAACTGATTATGGAGGTGATGAAAGCGAAGATTGAAAACTGTAGAATAAAAAATAATTTTTAATTTATAAAAACTGCCTCATAGCAGTTCCCTCTCCTTGGAGAGGGGTTGGGGAGAGGCCTTTAAAATTATGTCAACAACAGCGATACCAACAAATACCAAATGGTGGAATGGAGGAAGAAGTCCCTTCAATGCAAGCTATGGTAAAGTGATGATGTGGTACTTTTTGATGAGTGATGCTTTCACATTCGGCGCATTCCTGATCAGCTATGGTACTATCCGCTTTAGCGTAAATCATTGGGCCGATCCAAACGAGGTCTTTAATGCATTTCCATTTGCCGGTCATGCAAACCTGCCGCTGGCATTTGTGAGCTTGATGACATTTATCCTGATCTTCAGTTCGGTTACCATGGTATTGGCAGTACATGAAGGCCATAAAATGAACAGGAAGGGCGTTGAAAAATATATGGTACTTACCATTCTTGGCGGACTTGCTTTCCTGGGTTGCCAAGCATGGGAGTGGACTCATATGATCACCGGGGACCATGCAGTTTTAGTAAATGGAGAGATAGAAAAATGGGGAACTACAGTTACTAAAAACCCATGGGGGCCGCATGTAATGCACGAAGGCCAATTAGTAAGTACACCGGGGCCAATTGCGTTTGGTGGTTATTTCTTTGGAATAACAGGCTTCCACGGCTTCCACGTATTTAGTGGGGTTATCATAAACCTGGTAATGCTTATTAAAACAAGGCTTGGGCATTTTGATCAGCGTGGTCATTATGAAATGATCGAAAAAGCAGGCTTGTACTGGCACTTTGTAGACCTGGTTTGGGTATTTGTATTCCTTTGCTTTTATCTGGTGTAAAAAATTATTAAAAGATTTATTAAAATATAATCATGAGTTCAAACGTATCATCTCCCGAGATCACACATGCCCCCGAACATGCTTCTGGTACAGGACGTATCTGGAAAACATTTTGGGTATTATCTGGATTAACAGTTATTGAGCTTGGGCTTGGATATTTTCTGTATTGGAAACATGGAGAGTTAGCTTATGCAATTACGCTTTCAACCAAATTATTAATTGCGGCACTAACACTTGCCAAAGCCTATTATATCGTTTCTATTTTTATGCACCTGGGCGATGAGATCAGGAATATGATCATGACGATCGTTGTTCCACTGATGTTATTTGTATGGTTCATCGCAGCCTTCCTTTGGGATGGAAATGCCTGGAAAAATTTACGCAATACAAATGGAGGCAGCCAACCCGATAGGTCAGAACAGCAACAACACCAGACACCTGCGGTTGATAAACATGCAAAACCATAATTAAATTAAGCAGGTCTAAAATATTAACCATCTCACCATTGGCGGGGGTGGTTTTTTGTTTAATGAACTAATTGATATTCCTTGCTGTAAATTTGCGCTAAATAAAAGAGGAAGAAAAATGAAGAGACTACAAATTGGCAGACTGTTAAAAAGTCCTCCCTTTGGGGGAGGATTTAGGAGGGCCTATGAATAAGAAAGCCGTATTAGCCTTGATGCTTGCCATGGTAATGCCATTTGCAGGTTATTATATTGTAAAGTATTACAGCAAAGATGCAGTGCACATGCCCCGCAGGTATTTTGAACCGGAGAGTGTTCAGGTATCTGAAAAAAATGGCAAAACAGTTACTGATACCATCTGGCATAAAGTAAAGAATATTGAATTTACAAACCAGCTAGGTAAAAAAGTTTCATTGGATGACCTGAAAGGGAAGATATTGGTGATCGATTTCTTTTTTACAAGATGCCCCTCTATTTGCCCCGGCCTGGCCCGAAATATGAAAAGGCTGCAGGATTCTTTTTTAAAGAATGACAGTATTGTTCATTTTATTTCTATTAGTGTAGATCCCGAACATGATTCAGTACCACAATTAAGAAAATTTGCAGACCGCTATAATGTGAACCATGATACCTGGTGGCTGGTAACGGGTAATAAGAAAGAGATCTATGATTTTGCATTTAATGAACTTAAGGCAAGCGTTACAGATGTAAATATAGATACCGCATTTATTCATACAGAAAACTTTTTTTTATTGGATAGCAGCCGAGTTGTACGCGGCTGGTATAATGGCTTTGATACGGTTAAGCAGACCCAGCTGGTAAGAGATATTCCATTGCTGATGCTTGAAAAGGACAGGAAAAAACCTTCAGTATTCAGGGAGTTCATACCAATACTTCCTGTGATTTTTATTGCTATGGGCATCATTCTCATTGTTATTGTTTTTATCACCCGGCAAAAAAATAAACAGGAAAACCAAACCATATAATTTATGTTACAACCTTCTCTGGAAAAGAATGACAAAAAAGCAAGGCTTTTAATTTATACAGTATCAGTTGTTGTTTTTGCGGCTGTTGTTTTTTTAAGCAAGTATAAGCTTAATGTTGACCTGGGATTTGATGTGCATGTTTTTGCCAAGGCGAATGCGGTCATTAATTCAGCAGTAGCAGTTTTATTATTAGGAGGCCTGCTTTCAGTAAAACAAAAAAAATACCTGTTGCATAAAAGGATAATGCTTACAGCTATTTCATTTTCTGTTTTATTTTTAGTTTCTTATATATGCCATCACCTGCTGGCGGGCGATACAAAGTTTGGCGACATAAACCATGATGGTATTGTAAGCATTGATGAAAAAACGCTGGCCGGAAAAGCAAGACTGTTCTATTATTTTATCCTGCTTACGCATATTCCACTGGCTGCTATCATTCTACCCTTTATTTTATTTACGGCCTACCGTGCACTTACCGGCGAATATGATAAGCATAGGAAGCTGGTGAGAATTACCTGGCCTGTTTGGTTTTATGTTGCGGTCACAGGCGTTATCGTTTATTTAATGATAAGCCCTTATTACAGTTAACGATCTAAAATGAAGACTGCTACTCCATTTTCAACACTTAAGCTTATGCACCAGGCCATGCTTACTGCACAATTGTTCTTTGCAGGAATCGTGTTTTATTTAGTGTACAGCAAAACTATATTGGCATCGCTTGCAGCGCAGGAAAAAACACTGCAGGTAATTGCTTTACTGTTTGCTGCAGGAGCAATATTTGGCGGCGCTACTATTTTTAAAAAGAAACTGGCTGTAATAAAGGATGATTATGGAAATACGCCTGCTGCCAAATTTTCTATGTACAGAACGGCCTGTATCATACTGTGGGCATTGCTGGAGGCAGCCAGCTTTATTTGTATCATTTGTTTGTTCCTTACCGGTAATTATGCATTTTTAGCATTGGCTGCAGCGATCATCATTTATTTTGCACTCCAGGCACCTTCAAAAAATAAAGTAGCACAGCAGCTCGATATCAGCAGCAGCGATATAGATGCTTTATGATTCTTCCACGATAATTTTAAATGGGCTCAGGTAAGTGATCTTTACGGAAATGCTGTCATCTATTTTCACAGCTTCTTTAAAAGGAAGTTTCACCTGTATCTTATCCTTAACCAGGTTCAGGTAAATGCCATGCGGCGTTACTTTATACACTTTTGCTTCAACGTGACTGTTGGCTTTGTTCAGCTTTACTGCGGTATAAAATTCTGGTATGTATATATTATTATAAAGTTTAGCAGTGATCTTTTCTTTTTTGTCCGTGTTCTCCAACGCAAAAGTTACGGCTTCATTTAATTCGGCTTCAGTTGGTTTAAGTTGCCAGGGCGATAAGGGCACAGGAAAGAATAAATAACTGTCTATCTCCTTTACAAAATATTTATCATCAACCACTTTTAAGTAGCCTATAAAATTATTTTCTGTTTTGGCTTTATTGATGAGTACATCAAGTGCGGTATTATAAAGGTATTGCAGGTTAGAAGCAATCATCCTGTCTCCACGATCAGACATTCCGACTGTAAAGCTTACCGTATCTCCTATATGGAAAAGATGTTTCTTTTGAATTGGTTTGTTTTCAATGGATCCCTTTTGTTTTTTTTCATCTACATTGGCATGAACTGTTTTTTTCTTTCCCTTCTCCTCGTACTCTATAATAATATATTTTTTTTCGTGGTTAACAAAACTAACATTGCCTTTATGTATGGTATTACTCATGATAGGTTAACCTTATTAATATGAAGGATCATAAAGATAATTCAACTGCCGGATCCCAAAACCTTTCTTTAAAATCAACAATGGTATCATTCTTTACAGTAATGCCATCTTTTTTTAAAAGTTCTTCCATGGCAGTTGGCGTAGCAAAATGATATTTGCCGGTAAGCATACCGTTCCTGTTCACAACCCTTTGTGCCGGCACTTTTGGCTTGGCAGTATGCGCTGCATTCATGGCCCAGCCAACCATACGTGCACTTAGCTTAGTGCCCAGGTAAGCAGCAATAGCGCCATAAGAGGTTACCTTGCCTTTTGGTATTTGTCTAACTACATCATAAACATCAGTAAAGAAACTGTATGGCCCCTTCCCATGAACTTCGTTCGTTCCCTTCACAGGGAACCCCTGTGGGGAAGGGGTTAGCGCAGTAAGTATTTTTTTAGAGGCTTTCTTTTTCATGACGGAAAAGGTACAATTTATTTTGAAGTTTTATTCTCCTCCCCCACGGGGGGAGGTTGGGAGGGCGCTGGTACATTTATATATTCATAAGGACAATGCCTGCATCCATTCCCGCAGCAATGCCCCCTGTCGAGGTGGTACTTGCCGGTAAGCACAATAAAGCCCTGTTCATTGTAATAAAAATCCTCGCCTTCAATCCAGCTGTTCTTCATCTCTTAATATTTCCTGTAATTGTTCATCAATATCTTTGATTATTACCGGCAATGTAAACTTCAGGTAATGAATTTTTTTACTCTGCGCTATATCCATGCCTTCGTAATGTGTTTTTATAGCAAGCTCTTTTTTTACATTTTGGTTTAAATATACATTGTCCGATTCTTCTATAATATCCAGATCATAGAGTTCCGCTACTTTTTTGGTAAACAAAAAAAGATCAGGTGAATCAGTTTTGAGATGGATAAAGCCACCCGGCTTCAGGATCTGGTTATATAATCTTAAAAACCGGGGATGTGTCAATCTTTTTTTTGCTTTGGAGATGCGTAGCTGTGGATCAGGAAAAGTGATCCAGATCTCATCCACTTCGCCAGGCGCAAAATAGTCGGCCAGCTTTTCTATTTGAGTACGTAAAAAACCTGCATTGCTCAAATTATCTGCAAGGCATTTTTTTGCGCCAATGAAAATCCTGTTTCCCTTTACATCCACGCCCACAAAGTTCTGTTCTGGAAACAGCATTGCCAGTCCTACAGTATATTCCCCCCTTCCGCAGGCAAGTTCCAGTACTAAGGGGTTATCATTCTTAAAAAAGGTATTCCATTTTCCTTCCATAGCTACAGGGTATTCCAGTACGTTGGGGAATGCTTTTATTGCGGCGAACCGTTCTAATTTTTTTTGGGCCATGGGCG
Organism: Chitinophagales bacterium; assembly: GCA_038257425.1. GTDB lineage: Bacteria > Bacteroidota > Bacteroidia > Chitinophagales > Chitinophagaceae > Ferruginibacter. The sequence goes on along the minus strand of JBBSJI010000032.1, from coordinate 8,683 downwards.
GCAAAGATAAATAATCAGTGTTTGAAAAAGGGAGCAAAATGCCACTGCTTGTAAGTAAAAATGCCTGTAAAAGGCAAAAGTCAGGCATAAATAAGCTAATTTTGTATACTATTAATTTAAAGCTAATTTATATGAATACAGTTATTGTTCCTGTTGATTTTTCCGAAACCTCCTTGCATGCTGCAAAATATGCGGCTCAATTATTAACCGGCCATTATGGAGTAACAATGGTTTTATACCACAGTTACAGCAAAGCATCCGAAGCTGTAAAAGCAACAGAAAACCTGGAAAGCCTAAAGGCCGAATTAATGAAAGATCATATTGTGAAAATGGAAGTATTGGCTTTTGAGGATAATGATTTTGTGGATGGATTGGAAAAAACTGCCCGGCACCGCAGAGCCGACCTGATCATCATGGGCATTACCGGTAAATCTGCCATTGCTCAGGTACTTTTTGGCAGCAATACTTTAAAGATGGCTGAAAGAAAAGTTTGCCCTGTATTGATCGTTCCGCAGGAAGCATCATTTACTCCAATAAAGAACGTAATGCTTACCTCAGATTTTAAAAGCACTATTGATACAACACCATCAGTACCAATAAAAGATTTCCTGGATGTATTTAAGCCGCAACTGCACGTTGTTAACGTAGATAAGGATCATTACATTTCCCTTACAGAAAATTATGAAAAAGAAAAGCAGGAGCTGAAACAGATGTTTGCAGAATACAAGCCCGAGTTTTATTTCATGCGCTTGTATGATGTGGATGAAGCGATCAACCTTTTTGCAGAAAGCCGGAATATTGACTTGATCATTGTAGTACAAAAGAACCGCTCTTTTATTGATAAACTTTTAACCGGAAGCAGGACAAAGACATTGTCTTACCATAGCAAAATTCCCATCATGGTAATGCATGAGTAAATTGCTCAAATTAATATTGACCCCCGTTTTTGAAACGGGTTTTTTTATGCATCCGGGTCAACCTCCTGCAGTTCATGAATTATCCTGTAGTTCTTTATTTTAAAGAATGTTATAACTTCATCACACAAGCTGTCCCTTACAGTAATTAATAAATTACCACTTCCTATATTGCTGTTATGAAAATCTATAATGCTTATCAACGATCTATAAAACCCTTTGCCATCCAGCTCCAGTTTCCCGGCCTCGTCAAGTATAAGCCAGTGGGGGTTTTGAGATAGGGCATTTAATAGTATTGAATTCGCTTTTTCAAATGCCGATGTATAAAAATTGAATCTTCCTACGGTTGTTAGATGTTCAGTATTATTTACGAGGTCGATGCATTCAATGTCAAAAACTTCCTTTGTTTCAATAGTATATATCTTCCTGCTGCCCTCAATATCAGGCATCAGGATTCCTGCAATTCTTTGCTGCTGATTACACCAGTTGATCAGTTCAGTGGTCTTGCCATTATGTATCGGCCTGCAAAAAAGATAGATCACATATATTATTTTATGAAGTTACCGGCGGCTCTGCATAGGTGAGCGTAGCATGAATTAGGGTTGTAAAAAAAACATACCATCTTTTTAAGCCATGCTCTAATTTGCTTTGCTGCCAGGCTAAAACAGATAATCGTCTTAATACAGGAAGAAAGGCAAGTGCCTTCGATACCTCCTCACTGTACCGGCTTTCTTTTTTCAGTAAAATCCTTTGAATAGCTTTTGTAAATAGCGGGCCTATCAGCATATACCAGATAAGGATTGCAGATAAGGTCCAGCAGATCGTTTTGGCAACAGCCAGCCAGCCGGTTTTAGTATCAGCAGCAAAAACAAATAATACAGCCGACAGGATGATCATTACTAAAACAAGCATCAATAGTTTTTTATACATTTTTTTTCCTGGATGTTTTTTTAAACTTTCAACAGCTATAGCTGCTCCTTCGCTCATATCTAATTTTAGTGCAGTTGCTGTTGATCTGAAACTTTGAATAGTTCTGTAGGCAAGCCATGCAATAAAAACCCCACCAATGATATAAATACATAAGTAAATACCAATGATCCAGTAGCTGCCATTTGTAATGCTGCTGCCAAACTGCCTGGCAAGCATGGCGATCATCTCATCCATTGCTTTCCAGAGAGATGTTCCAAAAAAAATCGTAAGCACCAGGATCTTTTGAATAGCCGACTCCAGCATAGCAATACTGCTTAATAATATAATGCTAAAAAAATTAACTCTAAATAAACTGAATAAAGCAAAGCCAAGTAATGCCTGGAAGCTTACAGCAATATAGGCCGGTAAGGGTGTATGCGGACTAACCATCGCTTTTACGATCAACACGATCACAGCACTTTTTAAGATCAACTTATAATTAGTGCCTGACAGATCAGCAATAAGGCAGATCATGATCACCGCCATTCCCCCAACCAGCAACCCGGTAAAAGGAATTTGCAGTGCATGCATGATTCCTCCCAGGCCACTCTCAGTAAATGCCCATAAAGCAGTAAGCCGCTGAATGGCATTCAGTCGCTGTTCCCGGGACAAATAAGTAAAATCAATATTCATCTATACAAATATAAATCAACGCATGCAGTAATATTGTCATTATGCAGATCAAAAGGGCTGTATGTTATTTGTCTGCTTAAAGGCAATTTGTTACTTTTAATGTTGCTGCACTTAGTTGCTTGCTTAAAATTCTGTATGCATTGCATGAGCGTAGGTGCTGCTTACATAATTAAAATAAAATATGGAATATGGATAATCGGGAGTTTATGCTGGAAGCGATCCGGCTTTCAATAAATAATGTTGTGGAAGGTAAGGGTGGCCCTTTTGGTGCCGTAGTAGTAAAGGATGGAAAGATAATTGGCCGGGGCGTAAACCAAGTTACGGCCACCAACGATCCCACGGCACATGCAGAAGTGGTTGCGATAAGAGAGGCTTGTGCTTCTTTAAAAAATTTTCAACTTGACGGTTGTGAAATTTATACAAGCTGCGAACCATGCCCGATGTGCCTTGGCGCTATTTACTGGGCAAGACCTGAAAAATTGTTTTATGCAAATACAAAGGAAGATGCAACAGCAATAAATTTTGATGACCAGTTCATTTATGAAGAAATTGCCAGGCCCATTTCAGAAAGAAAATTATTTACTCAACAGCTGTTAAGGGAAGAAGCATTGGAAGCATTTAAAAAATGGAGTGAGAGTACAAGCAAAACCGAATATTGATGCTGCAGTTTATTTTAAATGATAAATTAATTGAAACAAAACTTCCAGGCGGCAGTACCGTATTGGACCTGGTGCGGTATAACAAAAGGCTCACAGGTACAAAGATCGGTTGCAGGGAAGGAGATTGCGGGGCTTGTACTATTTTAGTTGGAGATCTTGAAAATAACAAACTGGTTTATCGCTCCATGACGAGTTGCCTGATGCCATTAGGTAATGCACATGGAAAACATATTGTGACGGTTGAAGGCATCAATGGCAAAGAACTCTCTCCGGTACAGCAAACCATGGTTGATTGTAACGGAACCCAATGCGGATTTTGTACGCCGGGTTTCATCATGTCGCTTACCGGTTTCGTGTTGAATGAAACAGCAAAAAATTATACTGAAGCCATTGCATCCATTGATGGCAATATCTGTCGCTGTACCGGTTATAAATCTATAGAAAGAGCCGCAGGTATTCTTTCTGAAAAGATGATGGATAAACCAGGACAGGAAACAATAGCCTGGCTGGTGGAACAAAATTTTATTCCTTCCTATTTTGCAGAGATAAAAGAGCGGCTTAAAAAATTAAAGGATTCGATATCATTACCTGCAGTTGATCTCTCAAAAGAGAATTTAGTTCTTGGGGGCGGTACCGACCTGGTTGTGCAAAAAGCATTACAGGTAAAGAAGGCAGAACTAAACCATGTGTTTGATACGACCAGTTTGCAAGGGATAAGTATTCTTAATGGGCAATGCCATATCGGCGCTGCAGTTACTGTTACTGCTTTTGCAGAGTCGAAGATTGTTCAGGATATTTTTCCTGACCTGCGTAAATACATTAAGCTCATTTCTTCAACAGCAATCCGTAATATGGCTACCATGGCGGGCAACTTGGTGAATGCTTCACCTATCGGCGATATGAGTATCTTTTTTCTTGCGCTGGATAGTGATATTCTGCTGAATAATAATGGAGCAACAAGAACGATCAAGCTTAAAGATTTTTATAAAGGGTATAAGCAGATTGACAAGCAACCGGGGGAGATCATAGAAAAAATAATTTTCACAGCACCGCAAAAAAGTAATTTCAGTTTCGAGAAAGTAAGTAAGCGCATGCACCTGGATATTGCTACGGTAAATTCAGCCTGTTCATTTTTGCAGGATGATGCCGGCATCATTAAAGAAATACATATTTCTGTAGGCGGTGTAGCAGCTTTTCCAAAATATCTAGTTGAAACCTGTTCTTTTTTAAATGGTAAAAAAATTAATTCTGAAATATTAAAAGAAGCTATTGCGATTATGTACAAAGAAATTGCTCCCATCAGCGATGCAAGAGGAACAAAGGAATACAAAAGGCTTTTGTTGCGGCAGTTGTTCCTGGCTCATTTTCAAAGCATCGATCAAAAACTAAGTACAACTATAAAAAATATTTTGCAACCTTAACTATGGAGAATACCATCGGTAATATTGATGCAGCAGGACATGTAACAGGCAGATCCATTTACGTGGATGATATCCCGGTTATGGAAGGGGCCTTGTTTGTGAAGGTTTTCGATTCGCCTGTTGCGCATGGTATCATCAAGAGCGTTGACAATGCTGCGGCAGCGCAAATGGCGGGCATCGTAAAAATATTTTCTTATAAAGATATCCCCGGTGAGAACCAGATCGGCGGCATCATTGCCGATGAACCATTCCTGGCTGATAATGAAGTGCATTTCCAGGGGCAGCCTGTTTTATTGATCGTTGCAGAATATGAAGATGCTGCTGAAGAAGCTTACCATGCCATCAAAATAGAGATTGAACCACTACCCATAATTACTGATCCCAGGGAAGCTTTTAAGCAGGGAAAATTATTAAGTGATTCCAGGAAATTTGTAAAAGGAAATGTTGCAGAAGCATTCAGTAAATGCAAATATATTTTTGAAGGGCAAACCGAAACAGGCGGACAGGAGCAGTTGTATTTAGAAACGCAGGGAGCTTATGCATATCCAACAGAACACGATAGCGTAAAAATATTTTCTTCTACCCAGGGACCAAGCCAGGTACAAAGAACGGTAGCCAAAGTATTGGGTATCGGCATGAATAAAGTTGAAGTTGATGTACCCCGCCTGGGTGGTGGCTTTGGCGGCAAGGAAGACCAGGCCTCTGCATGGGGAGCTATGGCAGCAATGGTTGCATGGATTTTGAAACGCCCTGCCAAATGCATTCCGCACCGCATGGAAGATATGCGGATGACAGGAAAAAGAAATCCTTACAGCAGTGATTATAAAATAGGGTTGGATGAAGACCATCATATCATTGCTTATGAAGCAACCTTTTACCAGAACGGCGGTGCTGCTGCCGACCTGTCGCCGGCCATTTTAGAAAGAACATTATTTCATGCAATCAACAGTTACAATATTCCGCATGTAAAAGTTATAGCGCATTCCTGCAAAACCAATTTACCGCCTAACACCGCTTTTCGTGGTTTTGGCGGACCGCAGGGCATGTTTGTAATTGAAGCTGCTATTGATCATGCTGCAAAAAAATTAAATATTGATCCCGATCTTATCCAGCGTAAGAACATGATGGATAACGGCGATGAATTTCCTTATGGGCAGATCGTGAAAGAATGCCAGTCAAAAAATTGCTGGGATGATGTGGTTGAAACGTATGATGTTGCTGCTGCAAAAAAGGAAATAGAAAAATTCAACCAACAAAACCAATTCTATAAAAAAGGATTATCGCTGATGCCGGTTTGCTTTGGTATTTCTTTTACCAATACCATGATGAACCAGGCAAGGGCATTGGTTCATGTATATAATGATGGTACAGTTGGTGTGAGTACCGGCGCTGTAGAAATGGGACAAGGCGTAAATTCAAAAATGCTGCAGGTGGCTGCAAGTTGTTTCGGAATTGATCCTGGCAAGATAAAATTAGAAAGCACCAATACAACCCGGGTTTCCAATACATCACCGTCTGCAGCAAGTTCTACTGCCGACCTGAATGGTAAAGCATTGCTGGATGCATGTAATCAAATTAAAGAACGCCTGGTATCATTTATTAAAACAGAATTGACAGATACGGAGGAAGCAACAATCGAAATAAAAGATGAAGTGGTTTATATTGATAATGAAGCTTCGGTGTTTGACTGGAAGCATTTAGTACGGCAGGCTTTTATGAACCGCATTAACCTGAGCGCTAAAGGGCATTATGCTACGCCCTTTATTCATTTTGATAAGACAATTGAGAAAGGACATCCATTTGCGTATCATGTGTATGGAACTGCACTTACCATTGCAACGGTTGATTGTTTAAGAGGGACCTATGATATTGATGCGGTAAAAGTGGTACATGATTTTGGCAGCAGCATGAACAGGGCTGTTGACCTGGGCCAGTGCGAAGGCGGAATTGTACAGGGTATTGGCTGGATGACGATCGAGGAAGTGATCTACAACAACGAAGGAAAATTATTAGCCAATGCATTATCTACTTACAAGATACCAGACATTTATTCTGTTCCAAAAGTGCTTGATGTAAAATTTTTAAATACGGATGGAAATGATATGGCCATTTTCCGGTCTAAAGCTGTAGGTGAGCCGCCGCTGATGTATGGCATTGGTGCTTATTTCGCCATCCGCAATGCAGTGCTGGCATTTAATAGTAATTCAACAATTACATATTCGGCACCAATAACACCCGAGAAAGTTTTGATGGGTTTATACAATAAACATGGGGAATGAAAAATGTATATATAGTGAGCGTTGCTGGGTGGATGGAAAGCTTCAGCCTGCAACTGTATGTTTTGAAAAAGGCATTATCACTGCAATACACTTAAATAAAAAAGCCGGGGCTGAAGATGCAGGCTATCATATTTTAATGCCCGGTATTATTGATGCCCATGTGCATATTAATGAACCCGGCAGAACACACTGGGAAGGCTTTGATAGCGCTACGAAGGCTGCAGCTGCAAGCGGTATTACCAGTATTGTTGATATGCCCTTGAATGCAAGTCCTGTTACAACCAATGTAAAAGCATTTGAAGAAAAATTAGCGGCATCAAAAGATAAGCTGCACGTTAATGTTGGTTTTTATGGTGGATTGATCCCTGGCAATCAAAATGATTTAGAAGAATTGATAGCCGCTGGTGTATTAGGTATCAAATGCTTCCTCACTCATTCAGGTATTGATGAATTTCCCAACGTAGGTGAAAAAGAGATCGATGCAGCAATGCCTGTCATTAAAAAATATGGGTTGCCTTTGCTGGCCCATTGTGAATTGCTGGCCGATTGTGCTAATGACCTGGAAACATTTCCCAACAGTTATACAGCATACCTGGCAAGCCGCCCAAAGGAATGGGAGAATAAAGCAATTGATCTGATGATCAAACTTTGCAGGAAGCATCTTTGTAAAACGCATATCGTACACGTTTCCTCTGCTGAAGCGCTTATTAAAATTGAAGAAGCAAAAAAAGAAGGTCTGCCTTTAACCGCAGAAACCTGTGCTCACTATATTTATTTTAATGCAGAAGATATACCGGATGCCAATTGCCTATATAAATGTGCGCCACCAATAAGAGAAAAAGAAAATAATGACCAGTTGAAACAAGCTTTGCAAAATGGAGTGCTGGATTTCATCACCACCGATCATTCACCGGCACCGCCAGATATAAAGGAATTGGAAACTGGTGATCTTATGAAAGCCTGGGGCGGCATTGCAGGATTGCAGTTCTTATTACCTGCGGCATGGACAGCCATGAAAGAAATAATATCCATTGAAAAATTCATTCCTTTGCTTACGGAACAGCCTGCTATATTTTTACAGGTTGATGATCGGAAAGGAAGATTAGCAACAGGCTATGATGCTGATATTGTAATTTGGAACCCGGATGAAGCATTTGAAGTGAAGCCTGCAGATATTTTGCATCGCTATAATTGCAGTCCTTACAATGGCCGTCAATTAACAGGAACAGTGCAACAAACAATTGTGAACGGGATCACCGTTTATCAACATAAAAAAATAGTTGACACGGATAAAAAATATGGACAGTTAATTTTAAGAAAACAACTTTAAATAATGAGCTCTGAAGTCCTTCCCTTGGGGGAGGATTTAGGTGGGGCTTAAAACGCAGGAGAATGGCTTTTGAAAAAGTAAAAGAAATTATTAAAACAGCACCTGCATTCGCACAGCTAACCGACCTGGCTGCAGAAAGGCTTGGAGGTAAAGTATTATATGCTACGGATGATTTTTTTGCTGAAAAAGAAAATCTTATCAAACCAACCCGTGGAATTTTTATCACCGATAAATATACCGATCGTGGTAAATGGATGGATGGCTGGGAAAGCCGTCGTAAGAGAACTCCCGGTCATGATTGGGCTATTATACAACTGGCAACAGCAGGTAAAATTATCGGCTTTGATATCGACGCTAATTTTTTCCTGGGCAATCATCCGCCACATGCATCTGTGGAAGCAGTTTATTTAAGCGATGCTGATCCGGTGAAAGACTGGGATACTGTTGAATGGTCAGAAATTCTACCTACATCACACTT
>JBBSJI010000031.1:0-31268 GCA_038257425.1 Chitinophagales bacterium | reverse complement strand
TCTCAACGCCAAATAGCCAACTGGCTATTGGTTGGCGTAGCAATGATCATTATACAGGTTTTGATTGGCGGTATTACCCGCTTAACAGAATCGGGTCTTTCCATTACTGAGTGGAAGCCCATCACCGGTACACTGCCCCCAATGAATGATGCTGCCTGGCAGGCCGAATTTGATAAATACAAAGTGACCGACCAGTTTAAATATGTGCACCAGGATTTTACTTTGTCCGAATTCAAATCCATCTTCTTCTGGGAATGGCTGCACCGGGTTTGGGCCAGGCTGATGGGGCTGGTATTTTTATTTGGGTTTATTTATTTTTTGATAAAAAAGAAATTCGATAAGGGCATGATAAAGCCGATGATCATTCTTTTTGTACTTGGGGGACTGCAGGGTTTTATTGGCTGGATTATGGTAAAGAGCGGCCTGGTTCCTGAAAAATATTTTGTGGGTCATGTAGAACTTACAACCCATTTCATTGCAGCGCTTGGATTATTGTGTTACACTTTATGGTTTGCATTGAGTTTAAAAATAAGGGAAGAACAGTTGGTAAGTAATAAAAAACTGAAGAATTTCCTGTTGCTTATACTGGTTGTTTTATTCCTTCAATTAATATACGGTGGATTTATGGCCGGCATGAGGGCTGCAATAACTGCGCCTACCTGGCCAGATATTAATGGGGCTATGATACCTGCTTCTTTGAATGAACTTAGGCCATTTTCAAAAAACCTGGTTGCCAATCCGCTCATGATCCATTTTATTCATAGGGGGCTGGCTTATTTACTGCTGGTTTTAATATGCATATGGTTCTTCAGATCAAGTCAATTGAAACAATATAAATTGTTCAATAAGCTGCGTATAGTTTTTATAATGCTGATTTTTTTGCAGGCATTGTTGGGTATATTAACAGTGATGAATGCAACCAAAGGAAATTACCTGGTTGTGCTGGGCGTGTCTCACCAGTTTGTTGCCATGCTATTAGTAATGGTGATTATTACATTAATATTTTTATTTAAAAAAAGACTTTTAGCATAACTGCGTTATTCATGGTAGTTCGTGAGTTTGAAAAGTTGGCAGTCCCGAGGGCTATCGGGATTGTGAAAGCCGGAAAGATTTCAATATGCACTCCGCCTTCGACAAGCTCAGGCTGACAACTCACTAGTTAAAGCAATAATTCAAACGGAGCCACCAATGCATTCAGCCCTGTTTGTATTCTGGATGTTTATGTTGTAATTTTAAAAAACATCCTCATTCAATGAAACAAGCCATAAAAGCTATTTTTTATTCTTTTCCTGTTCAGCTGTTTATTCTTCATTTCAGAAAATTTCAGGTGCTGTTGGTTGTATGGTATGTATTAGGTAGTGCCATCAACAGCGGCTTTATGAAGAGTTATGGAGCCGATGCACTTTTCTTTGCACCCGAATACCTGGGCGCTGTAAATGCGTTAAGTGCCGCTATTGTAGGCGTTGCCATCGGTGTTTTTATGATGAGCTGGAACATAACTACTTTTATTCTGCACAGCAAACGTTTCAAATTCCTGGCAACCACTTCTCAGCCTTTTTTAAAATACTGTATTAATAATGCAACGCTGCCATTGCTGTTCCTGGCATTTTACTTTTATAACCTGTACATTTTTAACGGGCAAAAGGAATTAATGTCGATAGGCGAAATAATGATAATTATATTGGGCATTTCAGGCGGATTTATTTTCACCCTTGCCATTTCATTTGCTTATTTTTTTGGTGCAGAAAGAACAATTCAAAGAACCATTGCACCAATCATTGCTAAGGACGAACATTACAATTATAATTACCAGGAGCAACAAGCCATATTTGAAAACCCGGGCCTTCAGATAAGTTCTTATATAGGTAATGGGTTCAGGTTTCGTAAACCCAGGAATGTATCACACTATAACCAGGAATTTTTAGATATAGTTTTTAAGCGGCATCATTTTTCAAGTATGCTTAGTATCGCATTGGCTTTTATCTTTTTAATAGTAGTTGGCTTTAATATGGATAACCCCGTTTTCCAGGTGCCTGCAGCGGCCAGTATTCTGATATTCTTTGCAGCACTTACAGCCGTGATTGGTGCGTTATCTTATTTTTTACAAAGCTGGAGCCTTCCTTTCTTTATTGTGTTTATTTTATTTATTGATGTATTGTATAAAAATGAGATCCTTGATACCCGCAATAAAGCTTATGGTTTAAACTATACTAATAAATCAGATCGCCCCGGTTATACCAGGCAATCATTACAGCAGCTTTGCCTGCCCGAAAAGATAGCTGCTGATAAAGCCAATATGTTGCAGGTGCTTGAGAACTGGAAAAAAAATCAGGCGGAAGAGAAACCTGTAATGATATTTATAAATGTGAGCGGGGGAGGTTTACGTAGCAGCACTTTTGTTATGAATACACTACAGCAACTGGATAGTGCCGTTAACGGAAAACTGATGCCGCATACTATGTTAATAAGCGGTGCCAGCGGAGGTATGCTGGCAGCAACTTATTACCGGGAGTTGTATAGGCGGCAACAAAAAGACAGCCTGGTTAATTTATACAGCCTTAGCTATGTTGATGATGTTACCAAAGATCTTTTGAACCCGCTTTTTTCATCAATGGTAGCAAGAGATATTTTTTCGCCGGCACAAAAATTTTCCGTAGGCGATTTTAAATACGTAAAGGACAGGGGGTATGCTTTTGAGCAGAAGCTCAACAGTAACAGTGGAAATATTCTTAGCACGCAATTAAAAGATTACAGTGCACAAGAAAAGAACGGAAACATTCCCCTGATGATCTTTAACTCAACAATTACACGTGATGGCCGCCGTATGATGATATGTACACAGCCGCTTAGTTTTATGATGAAGCCTTTACAGTATGCGGGTGATAAAAATGCAAGTCCTGATGCAGTGGACTTTGCTGCCCTGTTTGCCCGGCAGGATCCCTTAAACATACGCCTGCTGAGTGCTATGCGGATGAATGCAAGCTTTCCGTATGTGCTGCCCACAGTGTGGCTGCCCAGTAAACCGGTTATAGATGTGATGGATGCAGGGCTCAGGGATAATTTTGGACAGGAAACCACGCTGCGGTTCATTGATAATTTTAAAGATTGGCTGAAGGCGAATACCAGTAAAGTGATCATCCTGCAAATGCGTGACCGAATGCTGGATAACTGGCAACAGCCATTTGAAACAGGATCTTTTACTGACTTCCTGGTAAACCCGGGTACCATGTTGCAGCACAACTGGCAAAAAATTCAGGATTATTATGCAACTGATCAATATAATTACCTGCAGTCAACATTTGATACAAGCCTGCAACGGATCTCATTTACCTATGTTCCGCAGCAGGAAGATAAAGGAGCGGCACTTAATTTTCATTTAACAGCCAGGGAAAAAAGAGATATACAGGAATCGTTCAATAATGAATACAACCAGGCTTCGGTACAAAAAATAAAAGCACTCTTGCAATAGGTTATGGCATTAACAGTTTAAATGCTTTTTCAATTATTTCAATTTCAAAAACAGGGGAAGTTTCAACAGGGTCGCCATCAATATGTAAAGGTGCAAGCTGTGGGTTATTGATCGTTATTTTTTTTGTTTGAAAATAATGAATGTCGTTACGATGGTATTTTTTGTCTTCATACAGGCGTACCTGGCCAATACGGATCTGTTTAATAACCGTCCATATCACCCGTAGCTTACTCATTTCATTAACCACCACTATATCAAGCAGGCCATCCTGCAGGCTTGCCTTAGGTGCAATGGTGAAATTATTGCCGAACTGATTGCTGTTGGCAATGCTGATAAAAAAGGCATCGGTATTAATTGATCTTCCTTCGGTACTTAGTTCAAACTTATAGGGCTTAGCCGTTATGAAATTTTTTACTGATTGTTTTACATAGGTCATCAATCCTCGTTTTTGCTGTTTGGCAAAATCATGTGCAACCTGTGCATCAAAACCAAGACCGCAGAGCATGCAACTGAATCTTTTGTTTATGTAAAAGCTGTCGATGAATGATGCGTTGCCGGTAAAAATAACTTCCAGGGCCTTATGTATCTGTTTAGGAATTTTAGCAGCAAAGGCAAGCCCGTTTCCGCTGCCCATCGGAATAATACCAATGTTTACCGGGATGCCCCTTAATGAAGCTGCTACCTGGTTTACCGTTCCATCGCCGCCGCAAATGATTATATCTGATATTTTTTCTGTTGTAATTTTTTCTGCCAGGTAATGGTATTCACCTGCAGCATTGGTATGCAGTATCTCAAATGGAATATTTCTTTCGGAAGTTTTTTTACTAATGATTTCTGTTAAAAGTGTTTTGTCCTTTGTACCCGAGATGGGGTTGATAAAATAAATAAATTTACGGTCCATGAATTATTTTTCTCTGGTAAGTGTGCCTCAATAAATTTTTGAAAAGAAACAGTTTAAGGCTTATGAAATTAGTTAAATAATAAGTAACAACGCGTTGTTGTTTCCACTCAAACACACTACCAGCGTATTAAAGCACCTGCCCAGGTAAAGCCACTGCCAAATGCAGCCAGGCAAACCAGGTCACCTTCTTTTATCTTTCCTTCTTCCCATGCTTCGCAAAGTGCAATGGGTACAGATGCTGCTGTAGTGTTGCCGTATTTTTGAATATTATTATGCACCTGGTCATCTCTTAATTTTAATTTTTGCTGAACAAATTGCGCTATTCGTAAATTGGCCTGGTGAGGAATAAGCATATTGATATCTGAAGTTGTTAATCCATTTATAGCTAAAGCTTCTTCCACCACTTCGGGCATTTTTACAATGGCCTTTTTAAAAACTGCCGGCCCATCCATGTTCGGGAAATTCTGTGCTTCATCAATCATCGCATGACTCATGAACATCTGTCCAATTTCAGCCTTATCAAATTCAGCAACAGGTTGTGGTACCCAATGATTGGCATGTGTACCAGGATTATACATAGCCAGTATCTCTGCACTCTCACCATCACTATGCAAATGTGTACTTAAAATTCCCTGTCCCTCTTTTTGAGTTGGTTGTAAAACCACGGCACCGGCACCATCACCAAATATCACGCTTACGTTTCTGCCTCTTGTACTAAAGTCAAGGCCAAAAGAATGTTTCTCACTTCCTACCACTAAAATATTTTTGTACATGCCTGTTTTAATAAACTGGTCGGCAACTGATAATGCATACACAAAACCGCTGCATTGATTACGTACATCTAATGCACCAATCTCTTTCATTTTTAAAGCCCGCTGTAATAAAACACCGCAGCCAGGAAAAAAATAATCAGGACTAAGGGTTGCAAAAACAATGAAGTCAATATCCTGTGCAGTGATGCCTGCTCTTTCAATGGCTATTTTGGAGGCTTCAACCCCCATGGTGGTGGTGGTTTCACCTGTGCGGTCGGCATATCGCCTTTCTTTTATACCGGTTCGTTCCTGGATCCATTCATCGGATGTATCCATATATTTTTTGAGATCTTCATTAGTAAAAACATTTTTGGGCACATAGTACCCAATTCCGGCAATTTTGCTTCTTTGCATGCAATCGTTTTTATAGAACAGGCAATTTACAAAATAACATACGAATTGCAACTGTTTCAATTGCAACCAAGTGTTAAGCTTGAAATGTTTAATGTTGAAGTTTTACCATATCCCGTAAACAAAACTCATCATCCAGTATGGGATGTACACGGGTTTTATAATGAAAGTAAACCGACTTCCTCAGTTCTCCGCTATTAAAGATGATTTTTGCGGTAAAATGCTCAGCAAGCGGAAGCAGGGAAAGTTTTTCACCCTTCATAACAAATTCGGCTATGTATATTCTTGAATTTATTTTGATATTCAGGAACTGCCTTTCACCAACTGTACTCATAAATGCAGTGCCTTTTAAAGAGTCGGAAGTTATACGGTTAAAAGGCCTTAGTATGTCAAGATTCCCCGAAAATGAAATATCATATTCAGTGTCTGTTTTTTTAGAAAGCTGGAGGGATACCGGTTCCTCACGGCCCCCGTTTGGCATTTTGATATGTGTAACCCAGTTGCCCAACAATGCATCTTCTACATAAATACCCGGGGCTTCATCTAAATTATAAGGAGAACTGTAGGGACAAGAGCACAGCGTAACAGATAAAAAAAACAATACCGATATTTCGAAAAGTTTTTTCATTGCTTAAAATTAAGCTGATTTTTTTTCAAATGCAATAATAAAACCCCTTAAACTCTCTTGTAATCTTACTTTGAGGAGATGCTTTGGCGTGCTCAAGTGCTGCTTCTCAGGATTGCTCCTTAGTATTGCTGTTTGTAGTAAAACTGTTTTTGTCTTCAGTTTTAATTTCACTTTCATTTAAAAAAGCATTGTTACAGTTGTCTCCATCGCAACACGGTAATGCATTGGTATTACAAACAGGGCACTGATAATGCCCATGCACAAAAATAAATTGTGTGGTATTACCGCAAAAAAGGCATTGTGTCTTCATCGGTTATCTTTTAAACAGTAAACCAAGCCAGCTGCCTGCTTCCATCAGCCAGGCTATACCTAAGTGTACAATTAATCCGCCCCAGATGCTTTTGGTATTATAACTGATGATGCCTAAAAGTAATCCACCCCAAAAACTGCTGATGGCTTCACCCAGAGGTTTACCAAAATGAATGGTACAATAAAAACATGCTGCAGGTATAATGCAATGAGGTCCGCATATTTTAAGTAAGGATAAAATTAAAAAGCCCCGGAAAAAAAATTCGATGCTTATAAAATCAAATCCATAGCTGAGTTCATAAAGAATATAATACCATTGCTTTGATGGCAGAGCCAGATCATTAAGCAGTTTTGCTTTGGGGTACATCTGTAAAAAATCATCCTGGGTGCTGGCCAGTGCAACCAGCGGCACCATGATCAACAACATCAACAGGTAAGGCTTAACATTTTTTAATAGAGCAGATCCATAAAAGGGCTGGTTATTCCTGTCTTTTATTAACCAGATGATGAATACAGGAATGAGTACTACAAATACCCTTACCACCCAGTTCAGGGTTTTGGTCCAGTAAACCTGTTCATCACCGCTCCACTGGCTGGCAATGAAAGAGTGATGAAAATCAAAATTTACCCTGAAGGAAAAAAAGGCCGGAGCCAGAAACAGTATTACCCAGAACCAGGCATTCTTATAATAACTGCAGGTTTTATAGAAAATTAATTGCAAAAAAAATGCAGATGCAAAAGGAATGAGGTATAATAAATAGTATCCTAAAAAATTATCCCATTTGGTATTGCCGCCTGCGGCATAATTTTTTTCTAAACCATGCCAGTAATTCAGGTAGATGAGCACAGACAGCATGCAGATGATAAGTAAAAAATAAAACAGCCTGAATTCTTTGCGATAGAAATCCTGAAGGTATTTAAAAATGGCTGACAAATGCTTTTATACTTTAGCCGTGTTGTTTAAGGTATTCCATAGCAGGTCTTTTAACTCCATTAACCCCTGCCCGGTAACCGATGAAATAAAAACATGTGGTATTTTTGTTGGAAGCTCTTTTTCTATGGCCATTTTCAGCTCATCATCCAACATATCGCTTTTGCTTATGGCGATAACAAAATCTTTATGCAGCATTTCAGGATTGTATTGTTCCAGCTCGTTGTGCAGGATTTCAAATTCTTCTTTATGATCTTTACTATCCGCAGGTATTAAAAAAAGCAAAACAGAATTGCGTTCAATATGCCGCAGGAACCTGTGCCCAAGGCCTTTTCCTTCGGCAGCGCCTTCAATAATACCTGGCAGATCTGCAATACAAAAACTTTTTGCATCACGGTATTCTACCATACCTAATTGGGGAACAAGGGTAGTAAAAGCATAATCGGCAATTTTTGGTTTAGCTGCTGTAATGCTGCTCAACAATGTAGATTTACCTGCATTAGGGAAACCCACCAGGCCTACATCGGCCAAAACCTTAAGCTCCAAAACCTTTATTCCTTCGGAACCGGGTTCGCCGGGTTGTGCATATTCAGGAGACTGGTTGGTAGACGTTTTAAAATTGCTGTTGCCTAAACCACCGCGGCCGCCTTTTACTAAAATAACTTCCTGTCCATCTTCCAATATCTCTGCTTCTTTTTCACCGGTTTCTTCATTACGTGCTATGGTGCCCAGGGGAACTTCAATAATAATGTCTTTACCTGTTTTACCGCTTGAATTATTTTTACTTCCATTCTCTCCATCCTCTGCCAAAACATTTTTGAAATAACGCAGGTGTAATAATGTCCATAACTGTGTATTGCCTTTTAAAATGATGTGTGCACCACGTCCTCCATCACCACCATCGGGGCCACCCATTGCGGTTAATTTATTGCGCATGAAGTGCTTGCTGCCGGCACCACCGTGGCCGCTACGGCAAAATATCTTGATCTGGTCTACAAAATTTGATTTTTCCATTATAGCGGCAAAGGTCTGTAAAATTTAAGGATTAACGGCGATAACTGCATTTTAAGCTTTTAATAAGCCTACAATTTATAAATGGTATTACATTTGTAATACTTTAAGTAAAAATAGCAAAATGATAAAATTCTTAATAATACCTGTGGCTATAATGTTAGGCTGTGGTTCAGTTAAATCTACTCAAACAACCCCTGCTACCGATTCAGTAATTGTAGTGCCTGCAGAAACAGAAAAAAAGGAAACGGTTAATTCAACAGATGGTTACAGTGCTGCAGGTGTACCTGGCTGTATTAAGAATAAGATAGATTCTTTTAAACTGAAGGAACCGCATGAGCGGCCCCAAAGTGTGGTTGAATATACCTACAAGGGTAAAAAAGTTTATTATGTTGTAATGCCCTGCTGCGATTTTTTTAATGAAGTGTTTGATGCAAACTGCAACTACCTTGGAGCGCCAGATGGCGGATTTACTGGTAAAGGAGATGGTAAGATCCCGGATTTTGTTGCAGAAGCGAAAAATGAGAAATTGATCTGGAAGGCGCCAATTAAATAATTATTTGTTTTCGTTCCAGGTTTTATAATGTGCAGATTGAGATCGCATATCATCGGGAACAGATCTGAGTGGTTCACATTCCTTCCAATCTTCAAACATATCTTTTAGTAATTGCTGGTATAAGGCTGTTCCTTCTGTTTTCCAGTTTATCATTTCATCAGTTACTTCTTTAATTTTCTTTGCAGGGTTGCCTACGATCAAGCTCCTGTTTTCAAAAACTTCATCAGCTTTAATAAAACTTAATGCGCCTACAATACATTCATCTCCCAGTATCACATTATCCATGATCACAGCATTCATACCTATTAAACAATTGCTGCCAATGGTTGATCCATGTATTATTGCACCATGGCCAATATGAGCACCCGCTTTTAAGAATACTGTTACTCCGGGAAACATGTGAATGGTACAATTTTCCTGCACATTGCATCCATCTTCAATGATGATCTGTCCCCAATCTCCACGTATAGCAGCACCGGGGCCGATATAACAATCTTTGCCAATAATTACATTGCCTGTAATTGCAGATTGCGGGTGAATGAAAGCGGTTTCGTGAATTATTGGTTTGTATCCTTGGAATTCGTAGGTCATAATAGAAAGTATAAAAAGTAAATAGGGTAAATAAAGTATTTTAGGAATCTGGTTTTTTCTTTTCTTCGTCACGCTTTTTTCTGAGATAAATGAGATAGCCATTTATTAGCCGTTCTACTTCTTTTGCATTTATTTTTAATGTTATTAGCTGATCGCTTGTAATATAGCCTTCATCAAAAGCATCTATCAGGTGATTAACTGTTTCCGTAAGTGAGCCTCTAGCAATTACACAAAAATGAATCTGATCAGGATAAGTAAATCTTCCATGTCCTTCTGAAATAACTGCATTAATTGATCTAGAACTCCTGATTAATTGATCTGTTAACCTGAACTTTTCTTCTGTAGGTAATGTTTTTGTAAGTTTCCTGATTTCATTTTTATACTGGCGTGCTTTTTTCCAAAGTTCAAGTTCTTCAAAACCAAAATTTGTATTGTTCATAATAAAAATTTTAGTATGACTGAATTTTCAGCATATACCTGAAATTAGAAGGTACTTTATAAACTTTATTTACTAATTAACTTTTTATCGGTACGAAAACAGGTTCCTTTAAACAAGGCCACTACATGATCGTTTTGATTTGTAATAGTGATATGATATAGCCCTGTTGATCGTCCGTTATGCAATTCGGTTGCTTCGGCAGTTAAAATATCTCCTACATGAACTGGCTTTGTAAAATTTATTGAAGTATCCAAAGCAACCGATAAATTGTTCCTGTTATTACAGGCAAACGCAAAAGCACTGTCAGATAAAGAAAAGGCAATACCTCCATGCACAATACCAAACCCATTGATCATTTCTTCCCGTACGGTCATCTGTATTTTGCTATAACCATCTTTCACATCAAGCACTTCAATACCCAGCCACTGGCTGAACAGGTCATGCTCCATCATGTGGCTAACTACTTCCTTTGCGGTTGGCATATGTTGCTGTATTAATAATGAAAGATCATTTCCCTTTAAACTCGGGTGTTCTTTTTTCTAAAAAAGAGTTTATACCTTCTGCATAGTCATCAGTGGCAGCAGCTTTTTGCTGGTATACATCTTCAACAGATAGCTGTTGGTCCCAGGCATTTAAAAATGATTGGTTCAATGCATGCTTGGTATAGGCCAGTCCTTTAGTAGGCATTTGTGAAAGCATTTGCACAATTTTTTTACTCTCTTCTTCAAAAATATCATCAGCAAATACTTTATAGATCATGCCCATTTTTTCAGCATCCGCAGCTGCTACTTTGTCTCCGGTCATCATTAAGGCACTTGCTTTTTGCCAGCCGATAAGTCTTGGTAAGGTAAAAGTTCCGCCGCTGTCGGGGATCAATCCTATTTTACTGAATGCCTGGATGAATGATGCAGATTCTGTTGCCAGCACCACATCACAACATAAAGCTATATTGGCACCGGCTCCTGCAGCCACTCCGTTAATAGCTGCTACCACAGGTTTGGGCATATTACGTATGCGTTTAACAATGGGATTATAATGTTCGGAGAGAATTTGTGCGATCTCAATTTTATTTTCACCAACCAATTCACTGATATCCTGTCCTGCACAAAATGCTTTGCCAGCACCGGTGATATACACAGCTCTTACTTCGTGCAGCGATGCAGCTTCATCCAGCCTGGCCTGCATCAGCAAAGCCATCTCCCTGTTAAAGGAATTGAATTTTTCCGGTCGGTTCAGACTTATATATGCAACTGAATTTTTTATCTCAAATAAAATAGAAGACATCCTGATCTTTTTAAAATTTAAAAATATTTTTATGCCTCAAAGCTCTTAACATCTTTATGATTTAGTAAGAACTGGCTTACCAGGTCATAGTTCCTGTCGGGAGAACTTATTCTGTATAAATAAACGGCATCATTATTATCTTTTGTGAACTTCATACACCTGAAACTGAGGTCATGCGATTTAAAAAAAGTTTCAAGTTCGTTGCTGAAATCATTACCTACTCCCACAGTGCGTATACGGTAATCTTTAACCTTATGAAACCTGTTAATGAAACGATGTACCGGCTCCAATACAAAAAGTGTGATTACTACCATTGCAGAAACAACAATAGCCAAAGGGTAGTTGTGATACCCAATAGCCATACCCAGCGCTGCTGTAACCCAGATCAATGCAGCCGTTGTTAATCCATTTACTGTAATTCCTTCTTTAAATATTACACCAGCGCCAATAAAACCAATGCCGGTTACAATATTGCTGGCAATGCGGTCGGTACTTGCGCCGCCAATTTCTTTCGATAGGATGGTATATAAACAGGAGCCCACACAAATCAGGATCATGGTTCTGAATCCGGCGGGCTTGCTTCTGAACTCCCGTTCCAGGCCAATAACAGCGCCAATGATAAAGGCAACAGAAACCTGGGCGGCTTCTTCAAAATAAATTGAAATATTCATATTTATAAAATTAAGCCAGCAAAAGTTAAATAACCAGATATATTTTATATATTTTGTAACTGCTTATAAAGACAAATATCATTTACAAATAAAAAAAACTTATGAGATCTGTAAAAATTCATTACATAATTATACTGGCTGCATTGCTTACCAGTTGCGACTTTAAGTGTTCAGTGGGTAATAATAAACCGGCGACAAAAACAAAAACTGTTACCTCGAGTGATAATTCTGCTTTGAATGGAGCCATAATTAAAAACGATATTGAACTGGAAGTTACCGGTGTAAAACTTAAAGAAGCCTACCTGCTTGATGCAGATAATAATTTATTGAAGGAGAATAAAACCCGTGTAGGAGAAAAAATTTATCTTGTTATTAAAGTTGATACCGGTTGGGTAAAAGAAAATGGAAAATCATTTATTGGAGCTTCAGAAAGAATTTCAACTTCGGGCGGAAATGTAATAGTTAATGCAGAAGATATCTTTAAAGATTATGATGCAACCGGGCTTGATGCTGTTGATTCAAAGGTTATCAGCCTTTCTGCTGTTATAACAGAACTTAAGGCTGCTGGAGGAAATTTTGTGGTACAATTCAGAGTGTGGGATAAGAAAGGAAGCGGTGAGATTAAAGGAAAGTATAAGTTCAGCATTGAAAAATAACCCATACCATATTTAATGGCACTTAAAATAATCAAAAGGTTCTTTACAATCATTGCATTGATATAAGGATTTGCAGGCTGTACTTCCAAATTCGCTGATGAGCTTTGTGTTGGTTGAATTGCATTGCGGACATTGAACATGAAATGATTCAGGCCGCTGGAAGCGTCCCGACTCATTCTGTGGTGGGGCAATACCATATTCCTTTAATTTTCTTTTTCCTTCATCACTCATCCAGTCCGTGGTCCATGCCGGTGATAAAACAGATGTGATCTTTATATTGGTATATCCATGTTCAATTAAGGCAAGCTTAATATTCATAGCGATCATATCCATGGCCGGGCAGCCTGTATAAGTAGGCGTGATGATCACTTCAACCTGGTCGCCAGTGATTTTTACATCTCTTACTATGCCCAGGTCGGTAATGGTTAAAACAGGCACCTCCGGATCGGTAACCTCTTCTAATATTTTCCAGATCTGCTGTGTTAATATGTTAGATGCTGTTACCATTCAGCACCAGGATAAGTTCTTTGCAGGTATTGCAGTTCAGTTAATATATAACCTAAATGCTCGGTATGAATTCCTTGTTTTCCTCCTGTTTGCATAAATGCTTTTTCCGGAAGAGGTAAGGTAGCTTCTTCAAAAACTTCACTTACCTTTTTCATCCAGTCATCTTTCAGCAGGCTTACATCTTCTTTTTCATAATCAGCGGGCATAAATAACTCACCGGTATATCTCCACAATTCATCAATAGCTTTTAACATGCGCTGATGACTTTCTGTAGTACCATCTCCCAACCGTATTACCCATTCGCTGCTCCAGCGCAGGTGATAGGTTACTTCTTTTAATGCTTTGGCAGCAATGGCAGCCAGTTGTGCATCGCTGTTGTTTTGTAATTTTTGATATAGCAGGAATTGGTATGTACTGAAAAAAAATTGCCTTAAAATAGTTTGGCCCCAATCTCCATTAGGCAGTTCAACCAATAAACAGTTTTTGAATTCTCTTTCTGTTCTCAGGTAAGCAAGTGAATCTTCGGAAGCCCCTCCTAAATCCTCCCCGAAGGGGAGGACTAGTGAACCTCTTTTAGAAGTCGTTGCAGCATTTATTAACTGAGCGGCATATTGGTAAAAATTCCTCGATTGTCCCAACAGGTCCAACGAGATATTAGTTATAGCAATATCCTGTTCCAATATTGGCCCATGGCCACAGTATTCACTATTTCTTTGTGCAATGATCAAGGCATTATCTGCCAGGTGAAGTGTATAAGCCTCCCTAAATCCCTCCAGGGGAGCGACTTTTAAAGAGTCTTTAGTATTGAAAGTTTTTTCCATTATCAGCGTGTTTAAAGTCCTTCCCTTTGGGAAGGATTTAGGATGGGCTTTTACATATGCCCTACTTCGTCGGGCAAATCATAAAAAGTAGGGTGGCGGTAGATCTTGTCTATTGCAGGCTCATAAAGTTCCCCGGCCTCTTCAGGATTAGATGCAGTGATGTATTTACTTTCAACCACCCAGATGCTTACGCCTTCCTGTCTACGGGTATATACATCTCTTGCATTTTCTATTGCCATAACTGCATCAGTTGCATGCAGGCTGCCTACATGTTTATGATCGAGGCCCTGTTTGCTGCGTACGAATACTTCCCACAAAGGCCAACCCCCTCCGGCCTCCCTAAATCCCTCTGAAGGAGGGACTTTTGAAGAGTTTTTTAATTCACCACCACCTGCATTTTCCTCGGGAATATCGCCGTAATAAAATTTTCTGATTCCTATTTTCATAAAAAGAGTTTTAAATAATTAAGCTGCTAAAGTCCCTCCTTCGGAGGCCCGCCCGGATGAGCCGGTCGGACGGGGATTTAGGGAGGCCCTTTTCTCAGCATAGGCAATCGCAGCTTCCCTAACCCATGCGCCCTCATCATGTGCTTTATTCCTTGCAGCAAGCCTTTGCTTGTTACAGGGGCCGTTGCCTTTTACTACGGCCCAGAATTCATCCCAGTTTATTTCTCCAAAATCATAATGCTTTCTTTCTTCATTCCATTTTAATTTCTCATCAGGTAATACCATTCCTAAAACTTTTACCTGCTCAGCTGCCATATCAACAAATTGCTGGCGCAATTCATCATTTGTTTTTCTTTTTATCTTCCATTTCATACTCTGGTCACTGTTGGTAGATTCAGAATCTTTAGGTCCAAACATCATCAGGCTTGGCCACCACCAGCGGTTGATGGCATCCTGGCACATTGCTTTTTGCTCCGGAGTTCCCCTGCTTAACACTAACAAGCTCTCAAAGCCCTGACGTTGGTGAAAACTTTCTTCTTTGCAGATACGAACCATTGCCCTTGCATAAGGTCCATAAGATGTGCGGCACAACATTACCTGGTTTAAGATGGCTGCACCATCCACCAGCCAGCCTACTGCACCCATATCGGCCCAGGTTAAAGTAGGGTAATTAAATATGGAAGAATATTTTGCTTTGCCAGATAACAAGTCACTGATCATTTCCTCCCTGGAGCTGCCTAAGGTTTCGGCGGCTGAATAGAGGTAGAGGCCATGGCCTGCTTCATCCTGCACTTTAGCGATAAGTATTGCTTTTCGTTTTAAAGAAGGAGCCCGGCTTATCCAGTTGCCCTCCGGTAACATACCCACCACCTCACTATGGGCATGCTGGCTTATCTGCCGGATATTTGTTTTGCGGTATGCATCCGGCATCCAGTCCTTGGGTTCTATCTTAATTTCCTTATCAATTTTATCCTGGAAATTTTTTTCAAGATCCTGTATTGACATATCTGCAATTTTAGATGGTAAAATTAAAATAAAAAACTAACAAGTGTTAGTTAAAATTCGTCAACCTATTTTATATCAAAATCCAATACTACTTTTTCTGTTATGGGATGTGATTGACAAGTAAGTATAAATCCCTGTTCCACTTCTTCCTGTTCCAGCCCCCAGTTAACCTCCATTTCCACTTCGCCTTCCAGCAGTTTGGCTTTGCAGGTGCAGCATACACCGCCTTTGCATGCAAAGGGAAGATCGGCACCTTGTTTTAAAGCAGCATCTAAAATATTTTCGCTGTTATAGCCCAGGTCAAAATCAAATGATCTGCCATCTAGCTTTATAGTTATTTTACTTTGAGGGCCGCTGTCCTTAACTAACGACTGACGATTGATGACTGACGACTGTTTTTGCCCAGGAGTAGTAAACAACTCAAAGTGGATTTTCTTTTTATCTATACCAGCAGCTTCTAAATAATCCTTTACACAAAAGATCATCTCTTCAGGCCCACAAATAAAAAATTCATCTGTGTTTTTATAATCAATAAGCCTGGTCAACCGGGAAAGTTTATCAGGATCTA
Source organism: Chitinophagales bacterium (assembly GCA_038257425.1). Classification (GTDB taxonomy): domain Bacteria; phylum Bacteroidota; class Bacteroidia; order Chitinophagales; family Chitinophagaceae; genus Ferruginibacter. The sequence goes on along the minus strand of JBBSJI010000031.1, from coordinate 15,312 downwards.
TTCTCCCGGAGTTTATGGGAGCATCCGTTTTTTCACGGCTTAAAATGTTGATGAAATTAAAACGGTTGAGGTATTTGTTCTTTAAACCCTCAAGTTCTTCAAAAAAGATTATTGTGCTGCGGCCACGGTTACCAAATACTAAAGTAAAACTACTTTCCGGTTCTGTTTGCAGGGTTGTTTTAATAATTGAAATAACCGGTGTAATACCACTTCCTGCTGCAAAAGCCAGGTATTGTTTTTTACTTTCCCTGTTTAGTTTTGTATTGAATTTCCCGGTAGGAGGCAGGATATCGAGCTCATCACCTGCCTTTAAAAGGGTGTTGGCAAAATTTGAAAATTTTCCACCTTCTACTTGTTTTACTGCTACCCTTAATTCATTTTCAAAAGGAGCCGAACAAATAGAATAAGACCTCCGGATTTCTTCTCCATCAATTTCTTTTTTAATGGTAATATTCTGCCCCTGTTCAAATAAAAAATCAGGTTTTAAATTATCCGGTATGGCAAATGCGATAGAAACACAGTCAGGTGTTTCCTGTTTTATCTCTTTTACTTTTAGTTTATGAAAATGAACCGCCATATTATTTTTTTATACCGTTTAATAAATGATTTACCATATCATCTTCCAGTACCTGGCTGCTGATATTTTTTTTATGCTGTTGCCAGAATTCAAGGCCTCTTACAGAAGAAAGAATAGTTAAAACAGAAACATACGGATTAACATCCTTGAATTCATTTTGCTTAATGCCGGTTTCCATTAACACAACCAGGCGTTTTTCATACCCCCGCCGCTGGATGAGAAAGTTACTCAAATAGGGCTCTTTCAGGTGTTTCCATTCGTGGTTGGCCACATATACTTCATCAAAATTATTAAGCATCATTTGAATATGAAAGCGGATGATCTTTTCAAGAATGTAGACGTTACTAGTGAGGTTATTTTCCACTGTATCTAAATAGGAAGTAAAAGCATTGGCTACTTTAAAACAAACAACCTGTAATAATTCGCTTTTAGAGCCAATATGGTTATACAGGCTGGGAGCTTCAACCCCTAAAGCTTCGGCCAATTCCCTCATAGAAGTGGATCCGTAACCTTTTTTCTTAAATAATACAGCCGCTGTTTGGGTAATAACCTCCTTTTTAGTAACATTTTTACCAAGCTTTATCTTTGCCATCAGGGCTTTTTTGCAAAACTAATGCTTATTAGTTTTTGTACTTCAACTTTTAAAATCCCAGACTTAATGATTTTGATACAAAAAAAGCGGAAGCAGCTGAAAATCCGTTAAGAAATCTTAAAAAGCTGGGCAAAATACCATATGGCAAAAAATAAATTATGATAATATCAAAAAAGGATTAAATTTACACCCTGCTTGGTTATCTAATCCTCCAATATTATATAAAATCGAATCAATAGTAAACATTGCTATTGCTTTATTTAATTATGAAGCAATAATTTAATCTATAAACTAGTTACAAATTTTTTCTTGTGGTTTCAGAGGTAAGCAAGGCCGGAGATTTTTATCTCTGGCCGTCTTTTTTTAATGAAGTGCTGTATTTAAAAAATCAATGAACGGTTTCATGGTTTTAAAAGTGCCGGCTATTTCCTTTATAAAGTCTTTATCTTGTACATCCTTATCTGCAAAGGATCTACTTACAATAAAACTCTTCATTTTAAGGTATTGTATGGCCGGGTTTTTTTCCTCATAGCCTTTAGGTGGCCTTACCAAAATATCCTCACTTTTTACTCCTTCAATAAACTTCTTCCTAAAATCTTTATGCTCAATTATCTTTTTCCAGTCACCGAGATTATAATCTATTTCCTGGCGGATACTGGAAAGCACCTGGGTTTCAGGCATCCATATTCCCCCGGCAGCCATACTATGCCCAGGCTCAATATGCAAATAATACCCTGCACCACTGCCTTTTTTGCCTTCCCTGTTAAAATAACAGGCCATATTGTTTTTATAGGGCTTTTTATCCTTGCTGAAACGCACATCACGATTAATACGAAAAACACAGTCCTTTACTGCAAGCTGGCTAATTGGAGCATCAAATTGAGAGATCGCTTTAATTAATTCATTAACCAGGTTAAAAAAATCTGACCTGGCGTATTCATATTCTTTACGATGCCCTTCAAACCAGGGTTTATTGTTGTTCTTTTTTAAATTTTTTAAAAAGTGTATTGTTGATGATTGAAGCATAATATCGAAATTAATAAAATAAAAAAGGAATCAGGTTTAGCTGATTCCTTTTTTTGAAAAACGATTTTTCTTTACTTGATACGTCCCCAATTTTCGCCGCTTTTAATACGGTACAAGGTCATTTCACTCACTTTGTATTTGGCGGCAAGTTGCTTATATGTTATTTTTCTCTTAGGGTTCTTTATGATGTCTTTAATTGTTTTAACCTGTGTGGCATTCAGCTTAAGACCCACTGTCTTATTGGCCTGACGCTTCTTATAAGCGATTTTTTCGGGGCTTTTTTGCTGGTGAGAGCTTACTGTTTCTAATGTAGCCCACTTTAAGTTTTTGTAATGATTGTCTTTTTTCTTATGGTTTAGGTGAATAACATATTTAAATTTTACAGAAGGTTTTTTACAAAAAAGTTTAGCTACTTCTCTGTGAATATAAATGGTGCCATTACCATTTTCAACATGGAGGTTTAAGGTTTTATAACCAGAAGTTAATGACCCATTTAATAATTTGCCGTCTTTTAAAATATCAAGGTTATAACTGGCAGCTCTGCCATGTGATGAAACCGCATATTTTTTGCGAAGCTGTTTATGGCCTGTAAAGAGAATTTGTTTCCAAACTTCTCCTAGATTTTTTTTAATCATAACAGTATGATTTAAGCAGTGTATTGGGCGAGCCAATGTGCCCGTTAGGTTTTTAGAAAAAGGCTTACTATAAATATAATATATTTTTTTACTAACTAGTTAGCATTTTTATAAAAACTTCTTCGGTCATTATCTTGATAGAAGCAATTTTCTTTGCCTTTTCCAGTTTGCTGCCTGCATTGTCGCCTACCACCAGGTAGTTTAATTTGCTGCTTACAGCTCCTAATATCTTACCACCATTTTTCTCCACCAGTTCTTCCGCTTCGGTTCTTTTTAACTGGGTAAGCGTTCCAGTAAACAAAAATGTTTGACCAGAGAGGTTCCCGCCCGTTATTATATCCTTCTTTTCATTTTTAAGCTGAACGCCCAGGCTTTCGAGTTTTTTCAATAAGGCCATGTTATCTTCATTATGGAAAAAATCATAGACAGCTTTGGCCACTTTTACACCTACATCATCCAGTTGTTTTAGCTGCTCCTCGGTAAAATCGGCAAACTGCAAAAGATGATCTACAGCATGGGCCAATGTTTTAGCGGTTGTTTCACCTACATACCGAATACCTAAGGCGTAGATGATCCGGTTCAGCGGTTGCTTTTTTGAATCTTTAATGGCCTGCTGAAGTTTGGTTATAGATTTTTGGCCAAAGCCGTCAAACTTGCCAATTTCATCATAAGGCAAACTATATATTTCGGGGATTGACCTTAATAAACCCAGCTCATAAAATTTGCGGACATTGGCCTCCCCAAAACTCCGGATATCCATAGCATCTTTACTTACAAAATGTATGATCCCTTCTACAATATGTGCAGGGCAGGTAAGGTTGATACATCTCCATACGGCATCTTCTTCGGGCTTAAACAGCGCATCTCTGCAAACCGGGCAAACCTTGGGGAAATCAATTTTTACTTCATTACCCTTTCTTAGCTCTGGAAAAGATTTTACGATCTGGGGGATAACATCACCGCTTCGCTCAATTAAAATAGTATCACCCTTCATCAGGTTCTTCTCCCTGATGTATTCTTCGTTATGAATAGAAATACTGCTCACCGTAACACCTCCAACCTGTACCGGTTCAATTTTAGCTACCGGGGTTATTGCACCCGTTCTACCCACCTGGAACTCAACATCAATTAATTTACTGGTAGCCTGCCGGGCTTTAAATTTAAAAGCAATGGCCCAGCGTGGGTGATGTGATGTCATCCCCAGCCTGTCCTGCAAATCCAGGTCATTTACTTTAATGACCATACCGTCAATTTCATATCCCAGGTTATCTCTTTCTTTTTCAAAATCATGCACATGCTTTATTACCCCATCAATACCCTTAAAAACTTTCATTTCATTCTTAGGGCTCCTGAAACCCAGGTTCCAAAGCATTTCCAGCATACCGCTATGGGTTAGTGGTTTGTGGTTTGTGCCCGCCCGGATGAACTGGTCGGACGGGGTTTGTGGTTTTGGGTTAGCTGAAGCTGTTGCTTCATGGTCTATAATAAAACTCACATGATATAGGAAAGCTTCCAGGTTTCTTTTGCTAACTTCTGCTGTGTCTTTAATTCTTAAAGAACCTGCGGCGGCATTGCGTGGGTTTGCCAGGGGGGGAATTCCTTCTTCTATTAATGCATCATTATATAGCTTAAAATTATTTTTATTCATCAGCACTTCGCCACGTATCTCGATCTGCTCAATACCATAGTTGCTGAATTTTGCAGAGAGTGGTACAGACCTGATTTGCTTTACATTCAAACTAATATCATCCCCTGTTTCTCCATCACCACGGGTTACACCACGAACAAGCAGGTCGTCCTCATAGACCAATGAAATGCTGGCGCCGTCAAATTTTGGTTCTACACAATATTCAATTTCGGCTAAGCCAGAAAGTTCTCTTGCCTTGCGGTCAAAATCAAGCAGGTCTTCGGCGTTGTAGGAGTTCTCCAGCGAAAGCATAGGAACCAGGTGCTGTGTTTTTGGAAAATCTTTTATTAAACCCTTTCCCACACGCTGCGTTGGAGAATCGAGTTTTATTGAATCTGGATTTTCTTTTTCAAACTGTTCTAATAATTTATACAGGCTATCATATTCAAAATCACTGATGAGCGGATCGTTCTGTACATAGTACCTGTATTCATGAAAGCGAAGAATATTGCGTAAACTTTCAATATTCTTTCCTGTTATCTCAGGTGTATTTTTAGCATTTGCCGAGGCCAGCCATTCTTTGGTACTTGCCTGTAATGCTTTTGTTTGCTCGCTGTTGTACATAAAATTTATATAGAACTAAATAAAGAATCAATGATGATGTTTTGAACAGATCAACCCGGAACGATCTGCTGCAGGTGTTTTTGTAATACCAGTTTTAATTGCCGTTTTACAATAGTACCCATGGTGCTGCATTTGGAAAAATAGTGGGTACTAAAATGGGTATTCAGTTCATCTCTCAGCATTTTAATTTTGTGGTATTCAGATATCTCGTCCTTTATCATAATGCTCAGCAGTTCCAGTAATTGCTTGCGACTGGCAAAAGCACGGTAAGCCATGGCCGTCTGTTCTTCCATCTGGTATTGCTCAATCACTTCCGGGCTTAATGTTTTTAAGACCAGCTCAACAAACTCATAATTCTCCCGGTAGAATTGAGGCAGGTAAAGATTCTTACGGCCCTCATAACTCTGCTGGTCAAAATCTATGGCCCTTAGGCGGTATTGATAATCTTCAATATCCGGGGTGATATCAACAACAAAATTATAGCTCCGCATATCACCCAGCAACCGGGCAAAGCAACGCTCATTGAATTTTACAAATTCTTTCGCAATGCGGATCTTATTGGTTTCGGGCAAGGGCAAATAATCTTCCAGGAAAATATCGCCGGGTATACCGGCAATATGCTCTTCTACCAAAGTCCCTTTGTGAGATAAGAAAGTCATGCGGTTAGGACTTAGCAGGTCTTCCAGCTCCAGCCCATAAATACGGGATGCATCCTCCGCTTTAATATAATAATGATCGTAATTGTCGTTAATGCGGTTGATGATGCGTATGCGGAAAGGAACGCTGTTGCCAAATTCACAAAAATCTATCCGCTCCACATCCAGGTGTTTTATAAAACTAAGATTACCTTCTGTTTTTAAAGCAGCATAGGTTTTGATCAGCCCTTCCTTTAAAAATTCCATTTCCTTAAGATCGTAAACGGCAGTTTCCCAATGAGTGAGTTTTCCTTTTTTGTTACGTAAAGCTGTGGTGTGGCGGTAATTCAAAAGGTCTTTGTAAGCAACCGGTAATTTAATATCGCGGCCATACTGCTTCAGGTATTTCTGCAGGCGTTCGCTCACCGGGAACAGGTCCTTTTTCATGAGTGGCCGGTCTGAATCGTTTTTTATTTTGGCGTTGATGATCTTATCAAACTGCATGTTGTAAAGATACAGAAAACCTCACCCCAACCCCTCTCCTTCAGGAGAGGGGCTTTAGAGCCTACTGTTGCAGGTCAATGATCTGAATTTATGCAGGGACAAACAATATTTATTATACCAACTTCAGTTTTTCATGGCATCATCGTTGCGTCGCAATCCTTTCATCGGCATCACTCTATTAAACTATTATCGAAGCGAAAGTTAGTGAGTATCCTATTGTATCTACCTCAATTGATTTGCCTATTTTTGAAAACTAAATGCATATCATGGCAAATAACAAGCTACTCAACATTCTTTCATTCATTATTCCTTGTTCCTTATTCATTATTTTCTTTGCTTCCTGCAAGTTTCGCCAAAAGGCAGATATGATCATTCATCATGCAAAGATCTATACGGTTGATGATAAGTTCTCCGTAGCAGAAGCTATGGTGGTATCAGACGGAAAGATCGTTGCCATTGGCACCAATGATGATATGCTTAAACAATATGAATCTGATTCAATAGTTGATGCCGGCGGCAAAGCTGTCTTCCCAGGCTTTAATGATGCCCATGCACATTTTGTGGGGTATGCATCAAGCCTGCAAAGGGTAAATCTTGTTGATACAGATAGTTGGGATGCTGTAATTGCAAAATGCAGTGAGTTTGCAAAAGGCTTACCCCCAAGTGCCTGGTTAACCGGCAGGGGATGGGACCAGAATGACTGGGCTATTAAAGAATTCCCGGATAATACAAAACTGAATGAACTGTTTCCTGACAGGCCAGTATTAATAACAAGGGTTGATGGACATGCTGCCATTGCCAATCAAAAAGCATTGGACATGGCAGGTATAAAGGCCGGGGATAAATTAACCGGCGGTGATATTGTTGTAAAAGGCGGCAAACTTACAGGCCTTTTGATTGATAATGCGGTTGACCTGGTATTCGCTAAAATACCTGCTGCCCATGCTGCTCAAACAAAAGCAGGCTTATTACTTGCACAGGCAAATTGCTTTGCTGTTGGCTTAACCTCATTGCATGATTGCGGGCTTGATCATGAAACAGTGGACCAGATAGAACAATTGCAAAAGAACGGTGAACTTAAGATGCGTATGAATATTTTGCTGAGTGATGTTGCAAAAAATTATGACTACGCTTTTAAAAGAGGAAAAATAAAAACAGACTATTTAAATGTAAGCTCCTTTAAAGTTTATGCCGACGGGGCGTTGGGATCGAGAGGTGCCAGCTTATTGCAGCCCTACAGCGATAAGCCTGAATGGTCAGGATTTTTATTAAGCAGCCCCGAACATTTTGATTCTGTTGCCAACATTATTTATGCAAAAGGCTGGCAAATGTGTACCCATGCTATTGGTGATAGTGGCAACAGAACAATGCTGAAGATCTACGCAAAATATTTAAAGGGCAAAAATGATTTACGCTGGCGCATTGAACATGCACAGGTAGTAAATGAAAATGATTTTCATTTCTTTGGAGATTATAATATCATCCCTTCGGTGCAGCCAACACATGGCACCAGCGATATGTATTGGGCAGGAGACAGGCTGGGCCCGCTAAGGGTTAAAGGAGCTTATGCTTACCAGCAATTGCTCAAAGAAAATAACTGGATACCGCTTGGTACTGATTTTCCTGTGGAGGATATCAGCACGTTTAAAACATTTTTTGCGGCTGTTGTAAGGCAGGATGCCAAAGGGTTTCCTGCAAACGGGTATCAAATGGAGGATGCATTGACCAGAGAGGAAACATTAAGAGGAATGACCATCTGGGCGGCCAAAGCCTCTTTTGAAGAAAAGAAAAAAGGCAGTTTGGAAAAAGGAAAATTTGCTGATTTTATTATCCTTGATACTGACTTAATGAATTGTGCAACTGATGCTATCTTAAAAACAAAAGTTATAGCCACTTATAGTTCGGGTAAAAAAGTATTTGGGAAATAAAATGCTCTTAAAGGAATTTTTTTTTGCCACGGAGACACCGAAGCACTGAAATAGAATTGTATTTTTTCTGTATTTCTGTGCCTCCGTGGCAATCCTGTTTTTGCCGAAGGCAAAACCCCCTTTGTAACTTTGTGTCTTTGTGGCGTTTTAATATGCTGCCCATTGTTAACTAATTGATGTTAACTATTCCATTCTTAATGGCATACATCACCAAACCTACCCTTGTTTTAACATGCAATTTTTCAAACAGGGCATCCCGGTAACCATCAATGGTGCGTGGACTTACAAACATTTTATCGGCAATCTCTTTATAAGTAAGTTCGGTACAGGTATATTTTAAAAAATCAGTTTCCCGTTCGTTAAGGGGCGTAAGGTTCTTTAATCCATCATGCTCATCATCAAGCTTATTAATAGCATGCATAAGCTGGAATTTGCAGGTGCTACCGGATATCATTCTGATAAGGAAAGATTTGAACGCTTTGGCTTCTGGGGCAATGCTTCTTACTTTGTTTCGCCAGACGATTTTTTTACCCTTACCGCCAGGTGCATGCATAAACGTAACGATACCACATTGAACAATGTAGATGTGGGACTTGGATTTTTGAAAAAGGGACCCAGTTATAATATTTCTATTGAAGGAATGCTGCGCTGGTACCGGGCAGAGATGCCTGCATTCAATGCCAATAATCAGCCTATGACCCGGCTGGAAAAGAGTTTTACTTACCGGCTTGCGGTGCAGGGCTCTTATATGATCAGTAAAGACATCAGTATTAACCTGAGTATAGGAAAGGATTTTGATTTCCCGTTTATTTCCCGGAAAGCCGTTTTCTCGATCCTGGGCTTAAATTACAGCCTGTTTAGCAAGGAACCCTCTAGATTAAAATAGGGTTTAAAAACCCGGCCTGCCAACTTTAATTTCCTGCTTTTTATGATTGGATGAGTACCCAATAAAAAAATTAGTCAAAAATTTTACTGTAAATCAATGTTTTACAAAAGGTACTTAAAAAATACATCCCTATTTCTTTGGAACTTCACCCTATCTGCCCTTACCTTCGCCGTCCTTAAAACAGCGGTTAGCAATAAGGCTATAGCTGTTACCGGAGAATTCTACGGGATGGCGTAGATTCTATATTTCTAAAACCGCTGTTTTGCCAATAGCTAAATGCTAAAAGCTAACAGCTCAAATTTTTAAAATGAGCAAATTACATTTCACTACAAAACATGCGAACGAGGCTACCGTTACTCACAACTGGTACGTTGTGGATGGTACTAATCAAACCGTTGGTCGTATGTGTGCCCGTATTGCGGCGATCTTGAGAGGCAAGAATAAAGCCTACTACACACCGCACGTTGATTGCGGCGACTTTATCATTGTTACCAATTGCGAAAAGGTAAAACTTACCGGTAATAAAATGGAAGATAAGGTTTATGACACTTTTAGCGGTTACCCCGGTGGCCGTAAAGAAGAGCCAGCTAAGAACTTATTAAAGCGCAGACCTGAAGTTCTTATTGAAAGAGCGATCAAAGGAATGTTGCCTAAAAACCGTTTGGGCCGCCAGATGTACAAAAAATTATTTGTATACCAGGGTTCTGCACATCCACACGGAGCACAACTGCCAAAAGAATTAAAATTCTAAAGGCCCCTCTAGCTCCCCGAAGGGGAGGACTGGTGCCAGCTAAAAAAAATATTCTTAAAGTAACAGGCTCCTTAAAAGCCTCCCTTTCGGGGAGGTTTGGAGGGGCTTCTAAAAACAAAAAATGGAAAAGCAAAAAAACGCAGTCGGCCGCAGAAAAGAAGCTGTTACCCGTATTTTCCTTTCTAAGGGAGACGGAAAGATAACAGTTAACGGCAAAGACTATAAAGTGTATTTCCCGTTGGTTTATTTACAGAACCAGGTAGAAGCACCTTTAAAAACAGTTGATTCTACCGATAAATTTGATGTAGTGGTTAATGCTACTGGCGGTGGAGTAAAAGGACAGGCTGAAGCAACCAAGCTGGGTATTGCCCGTGCTTTGCTTGAAGTAAGCCCTGATTACCGCCCGGCTTTAAAAGCAGCAGGTTTATTAAAGCGTGATCCACGTTCGGTTGAGCGTAAGAAACCAGGCCGTAAGAAAGCAAGAAGAAGCTTCCAGTTCAGCAAACGTTAAGAGAACAAAGCCTTTAGCTATTAGCCATAAGCTTTTAGCAGGTACAATAAACTTAATAATTAAAATGCTGGTGCTAATAGCTAAAAGCTAAAAGCTAACAGCTCAAAAAAATAAACAATGGAAAATACTTCCTTACAACAGCAACTTTTAGAAGCAGGTGTACACTTTGGACATTTAAAGAAAAAGTGGAACCCTAAGATGTTGCCTTACATCTTTGCTGAAAAGAAAGGCATTCACATTATCGACCTGAACAAAACCGTAGAAGGTTTACAGGAATCTGCTGCTGCTTTAAAAGCAATTGCACGCAGTGGTAAAAAGATCATGTTTGTTGCTACAAAAAAGCAGGCTAAAGAGATCGTTAGCGATTGTGCCAAGCGTGTTAATATGCCTTTTGTTACTGAGCGTTGGTTGGGTGGAATGTTAACCAACTTCAACACAGTTCGTAAGAGCGTAAAGAAAATGCAGAGCATTGAAAAAATGCTGGCTGACGGAAGTGCTGAAAGCTTAACCAAGAAAGAGCGCCTGACCTTAACACGTGATAAGGAAAAGATGGAGAAAGTACTGGGTGGTATCGCACAGATCAGTCGTGTACCGGCAGCTTTATTCATGGTTGATATTGGGCATGAGCATATTGCACTTGCCGAAGCAAAAAAATTAGGCATCAGCACTTTTGGAATGGTTGATACCAATTCAGATCCTAATAAAATTGATTTTGCTATTCCTGCAAATGACGATGCTACAAAGTCAATTGCGATCATCGTTAATTATTTAACTGCGGCTATTGCAGAAGGATTGCAGGAGCGCCAGGCAGATAAAGATGAAGATGACAGCCATGACAGTGAAGAGAGTGCGGAAGCAAAAGCGGCCCGTTTTGAATCTAAGGCAGATGGTGGTGATGACAGGAACAAACGTGGTGGTGGAAGAGGAGTTTCTTCTCAGCCAAAGCGTCGTGTAGCAGGACCGGGCCAGGGTGGCAGAAGGCCGGCAGGTGGTGGTGGACCAAGGTAAGGCAAACCCCCTCCGCCCCCTGAAGGGGGAACTGGGGAGACTTTTGATGACGATGAGTTTTTTTTGTATCAAACTTTAAACCTTTAATCAACTTCATTAGCAGTTTATCTTGAGCGTAGTCGAAGGACACACTTGTACTCTATACCCCTATTCAGCAAAGGGCGTATAAATGAATAACAACTTTTACGCTGAGGAATTTTTAATTTTTAATTTTTAATTTTTAATTCAATGAGTGTAACAATAACAGCAGCAGATATCAATAAATTACGCCAGACAACAGGAGCGGGTATGTTAGATTGCCGCAAAGCATTAACAGAAAGCAACGGCGATTTTGAAGCAGCCATTGACTGGTTGCGTAAGCAGGGACAGAAGGTTGCCGCAAAGCGCAGCGACCGGGAAGCCAAAGAAGGTGTGGTGATTGCACAAACAACAGCCGATCATAAAAGTGGTATCGTACTTTGTATCAGTTGCGAAACTGATTTCGTAAGTAAGAATGCAGATTTTGTTGCCTTTGCACAATCTATTGCAGATGCAGCAATTGCAAACAATGTAAAAACAGCTGAAGAATTAAATACAGTAAAAGTTAATGGTTCAACAGTAGAAGAGTTGATAAATGATAAGCTTGCAGCAATTGGTGAAAAGATCGCTGTTTCAAAATTTGAAAGAGTTGAGGCACCATATGTCGCTTCTTATATCCATGGCGCAAACCGCATGGGTGTTTTAGTATCCATGACCAAAGAGGCTGCTGATGCAGGAAAAGATGTGGCGATGCAGATCGCTGCTATGAATCCATTAGCAGTTGATGAAACATCTATCAGCCAGGAAACAAAGGACAGGGAGAAAGCTATTGCCATTGAAATGATAAAGGCAGAAGGTAAGCCGGCAGAAATGGCTGAAAAAATTGCCGATGGAAAAATGAATAAATTTTTTAAAGACAATACTTTAATGGCCCAGGCTTTTGTAAAAGACAACAGTAAGTCTGTTGCCGATTACTTAAAGAGTGTTGATGCTGATCTGAAAGTTACAGACTTTAAGAGAGTAGCTTTAGGATAATATATTTTAAAATATTTTTTAGAAACAACCTTATAATTGATTTTATAAGGTTGTTTTTTTTGCCTTACTTTTAGTCCATGGAAAATTATGAATCTTATTTTGAAGACAATAAAGCATCCTGGAATAAGCGTACCGCCATCCATAAAGATTCTGCCTTTTATGACCTTGCTTCTTTTAAAAAAGGAAAATCATCTTTAAATAAAACCGAACTGGAAGAGTTGGGAAATGTAAGCGGCAAAAGCCTGCTGCATCTGCAATGTCATTTTGGTATGGACACCATGAGCTGGGCCAGGAAAGGAGCTATCTGTACAGGCGTTGATCTGAGTAATGAGGCCATTGATCTTGCTAAAGCATTAGCTACTGAATTAAACATATCTGCTGATTTTATTTGTGCAAATATTTATGACTTAACAGATGCTTCAAAAGTGCCTCCTTTGGAGGCCCGCCCGGATGACCCGTTCGGACGGGGATTTAGGGAGGCTTTTGATATTGTTTTTACTTCTTATGGTACTATTGGTTGGTTGCCCGACCTGGATGCCTGGGCTGGTATTGTTGCTCATTTTTTAAAACCCGGTGGCACTTTTTATATGGTAGACTTTCATCCCGTGCTGTGGATGATGGATGATAATTTTGAACAGGTTAAGTATAATTATTTTAATACGGAGATCATAACAGAAGAAATTTCCGGTACCTATACCGACAGGTCGGCTCCTATAAAATCAATTGAACACGGATGGAACCATCCCTTTTCCGAGATCATTAATGCGCTCCTTAAACAAGGCCTCCAGATACAGCTGTTCAATGAATTTCCTTATTCTCATTATAATTGTTTTAATAAGCTGGAGCAATCGGCAGATGGCATGTGGCGTATTAAAGGAATGGATGAAAAAATGCCGATGATGTATTCAATAAAAGCGGTGAAGCAGTAGAAGCATGGAGAAAGTAAATAGAGTAAATAAAGTAAATAGAGTAAATAAAGTAAATAGAGTAAATAAAGTAAATAGGGTAACTGGTTTACAGTGGGCAAAAGTAGTACAAGCCTCATCCTTTATAAACTTTTTTTACTTTATATACCTTATCTACTTTATTAACCCCTTTTCCCATCTTCAGTTTTAAAATATATCTTCGCAAAAAATAAATACAAATTATGCTTCCCAAGTACAAACGAATACTGCTTAAGCTTTCCGGAGAATCTTTAATGGGCGATAAAAATTTTGGATTGGACAGTGAAGTAATTGCACGCTATGCACAGGACATAAAATCTGTATTGGAATTAGGTGTACAGGTAGCAATTGTTATTGGCGGAGGTAATATTTACCGGGGTATGAACGAGGCAGAAAGCGGTATTGAAAGAGCACAGGGCGATTATATGGGTATGCTGGCTACCGTAATAAACGGGATGGCTCTACAAAGCGGACTGGAAAAAGCAGGAATATATACCCGGCTGCAAAGCGCCATAAAAATGGAACAGATAGCTGAACCTTATATCCGTAGAAGAGCTATGCGCCACTTGGAAAAAGGAAGGGTAGTAATTTTTGGTGCAGGCACTGGTAACCCATATTTTACAACAGATACAGCCGGGTCATTACGTGCCATAGAAATTAAAGCTGATGTTATTTTAAAAGGAACAAGGGTTAATGGAATTTATACTGCCGATCCTGAAAAAGATCCTACAGCAACTAAGTTTGAAACTATTTCATTTGCAGAGTGTATTCAAAAGAACCTGAAAGTAATGGATATGACCGCATTTACCTTGTGCATGGAAAATAATTTACCTATTGTTGTTTTTGATATGAACACCGAAGGTAATTTGCTTAAAGTGGTTACCGGCGAAAAAGTAGGTACGCTTGTATCTTAAAACATAAAAAACTTACGAAAAAGGGATGCAGTTTAAAGCATACCTTTTTTATATACCGATTTAATTTTTTACCACCGAAGCTGTTCCGTTCCCTGTTTCAGATTTATATCCCCAAAAATAAATTTGCAAACATGCTTTCATATGGGTACGCAGTATTAAATTCTTACGCACTTTACCACCCATTTTTATTAAAATTAAGATTTTGCTTTTTATAAAACCCTTTACTGGCAAAGGTTTTAAAAATTACCCTCCTCCTTCTCCTCCAATACCAAAACCTAAATCCCAACCTCTACCGCCACCTGCATAATTAGCTATATGCCAGAGATTATATTCTCTTCTCATATCATATTTCAACAAATATCCCCACTCTCTCCAATCGGTTGGCCGTGGATGTTTAACATAATCCCCTAAAGGATCATTCATCATAACCGGATTATTATTTGCATAGGCATAGGTGGTCATATAGTCTGTTACCTCTGCCACCGGGTCCACCCCATTAAACCTCCCAATCACCGGGTCGTATTCCCTGTAAAAAGAGCTGTAATGATCTGCCAGTCCTTCAATATCATCCTGCCACTCGCTGCCGGCATTGTATAATTTTTTATTGGGTGGGGTGCTGGTGGGTGCATAGCCACCAGCCATCTGCATACCAAAAGCATAATAGCTATTCTCTTGGGTAAGTTTTACAGTGTTTGTAGTGGTTCCATCATCTTCAAAACTCACAAAGGATTTTAAAAATTACCAAGACAAATGAAACACTACCAAATTATAGTATAGTCATGCCATTCAGTTTCAATTGTATAAAATTTTTCACGAACACTGTAGGTAAAAAAGTACTTTATCTTGTATGTTCCGGAACTCTTAAGAAGATTACATGGTGGAGGAAAGTTCATAGAAATATCCAAATCCTTACCCTTTTCTATTTTAATCCCCTTATAATTATCCCCAGGATACATTTGTGTAAGCTCCCCTTTTTTAGTACAGGTTGAAAGTAGACTATTTTCATGTTTTAATCAAAGCTATTGGGCGTAGTGGAGCGAAGGCGTAGCCGAAGCGGAACGGAGCCCAATAGCTTTGATGTTTTTTTCACGATACAT
>JBBSJI010000030.1:0-31537 GCA_038257425.1 Chitinophagales bacterium | reverse complement strand
GAGGTACCCATAGCATAGTGGTTATTCTCGCAAATGAAAACCACGGGCAGGTCCCAAAGCATAGCCATGTTAAAGGTCTCATGCAACATACCCTGGCGGGCAGCACCATCTCCAAAAAAGCAAAGCACTACATTGTTTGTGTTGCGGTATCTTTCTGCAAAGGCCAGTCCAGCACCGGTTCCTATCTGTGCCCCCACAATACCATGACCTCCAAAGAAATTCTCTTTAACACCAAAAAAGTGCATACTGCCACCCTTTCCTTTACTGCAACCAGTTGCCTTGCCATACAGCTCGGCCATACAGGCTTTGGGCGTAATGCCTTTGGCAATTGCCAGGGCATGATCCCTGTAAGCAGTAATAAACTTATCATCGGGGGTGGTAGCAGTCATACATCCTGCGGCAACCGCCTCCTGTCCAATGTACAGGTGACAAAAGCCACGGATCTTTTGCATGCCATATAACTGGCCTGTTTTTTCCTCAAAGCGACGGAGAAGCAGCATTAATTCGTACCAGTATAAATAGGTTTCCTTAGAAAACTTGGTAGCCAATGGGTTTAATTTTAGGCGGCAAAGATAAGGGAGAAAAGGGAATTTTAAACGGGCATTTAGGGAATGACATAATACTTATGTATAATAAGTAAAAAGTTGCAAAATGTTATCTCATCAACAAAATATTCCCGGAATAATTAAACCGCTTCCCTTCCACATTGCGGAAACTGATGCGGTAAATATAATTACCCGATGATTGTTGCTGGTTTTTAAATCTTCCATCCCAGCCCTGTTCAATACTTTTTGTTTTAAAGATGAGCTGGCCAATGCGGTTGTATATGGTCAATTCATAATCCTGTATCTCTACATTAATACCGGGTTTGAAATAGTCATTCTTTCCATCGTTATTGGGCGTAAAGGCATTGGGTATGCCAATTGGTATGCAGTTGATCTCTTGTATGTTGATAGTATCGGTACCAACACAATTATCATAATTGGTTACCGTTAAAAAATATTTACCGGCTCTTCTTATATCAAGGGTTGAAGTGGAGGCGCCTGTGTTCCAGTTATATGTTTTATAACCGGGTACATTTATTTTTAAAACATTGCCGTTGCATAATTCCTGGTCCCTGGGTAAAAAATTGGTTGGCAAGGGGACTATATCTCTTATAATAACTCTTGCTGATGCTTTACAATTAAAGGCATTGGTTACAGTAACAAGGTAATTGCCAGGTGCAGTTACTGTGTATTTAGGTACTGTGCTTCCATCCTGCCACAGGTATGTATTAAAATTCCCCGGATCAAGTATAATGTTTTGCCCTTCACAGATATTCCTGTTGGTACCAAGGATGGGTTTTGGTTTTTCACGAACTGTGAGATTGGTAATGACTACAGAATCGCAGCCGGCAGCGGTTTTCAGCGTATCGTAATAAATACCGGTTTTATTTTGCTGCCTTCCTCCTGCCAAATAAAATTCGCCCTGGCAAATATTTGCAGCCACATTATTTACAATTCTTGAAATGGTTAAGTTGAGTGTGATGATGATACTATCGCAGCCCATTGTATTTAAAACAAGATGAGTGTAGGTGCCAGTTGAATCGTAGGTTTTGTTATTTAAGGTATAGGCTGTACAGGTATTTATATTTAAGGTTTCGGTTGTTGCATTAGCCGGACATTGTCTTAATTTTTCAATAAAAATTTCACTCTGCCCAGCAGATGTATAGTTAAGTTCATCGGGCCCGCCATCAAAATCAATGCTGCCTTCAAAAGTTCCGGCCACATAAATATTATATCCATTATCAATCTTTAAGCTGTAGCCGCTGATGTAAAAAGGCCCTGTTGCTTTTGTCACCCATACAAAATCTCCTGCCCCATTCATTTTTAAAACAAACATATCGGGATCGCCGGGGGCAGTAAGAATATGATCTGCAGGGCCGGGATCAAAATCGGCACTGCCGTGGTAATGACCGGTTAAGTAAATATTATTCTGTACATCCGTTTCTATAGCAAAAACTTTTTGAAAGGATGGACCCGCAATTTGTTTTACCCAGACTGTATTCAGGTTAAGATCATATTTGGCAATAAAAATGTCATCGTCATCAGTTGGAGAACTGAGTATTGCTGTACCGGCACCCGGATCAAAATCAGCAACGCCATCAAAATGCCCTGTTATATAAATATGCCCTGTATTATCAATCTTTAAAGCGGTGTTACGCACCCTGCTGCTACCGCCCATCTTTCCTGCTTTTACAAAATTGCCATTAACATCCAGTTTTAAAACATAGCCATCGCCAAATGCATCTGAAGCTAAATTAAAAACTCCATTACCGGGATCAAAGTCAACGCTGTTCCAGAAAAAGCCCGTGCTGTACACATTATTCTGCTCATCCAACCCAATTGCATAAGCAACATCAGAAGATACACCCCCAACAGATTTTGCCCAAAGCAGGTTTCCAAAACTGTTTAGTTTACAAATGAATATATCTGTTGAGCCGGAAGATACGAGGTTAACGGTACCGTTGCCGGGATCAAAGTCTGCTGTATTCTCAAAATACCCGTTCATATAAATATTCCCCGATTTATCAAGTGTAATTGAATTACAAAAATCGTTGGTTGGTCCGCCAAAACTTCTGGCCCATATAAAATTTCCGTTGTTATCATATTTGCATAGAAAAATATCTTCGTTGCCTGCCGAGGTTAATATGGATGTACCCAAACCAGTATCAAAGTCTGTTGTACCAAAAAATATTCCTGCAACGTAAATGTTCTTTAATGTATCCAGTGTAATGGCATACACTGCCTGGTACCTGAAATCACCGATGCTTTTTGCCCATTTCAATTTACCTGTTGAGTCGTATTTTGAAATAAAGATATCCTCTGCACTTGCAGAGCTGAGGTTAAAAACATTTGGGCCTGCATCAAAATCAACAGTAGTGGAGAAATAACCCGCTGCATATACATTGCTTTCATCATCCAATGCAATGGCACGGCAAACATCATAAGAGTTGCCCGGCATGGCATTGGCCCAATCGAGCTTAACCGTTTGCGAAAAAACAGTTGCCGTGCACAATGACAGTAAACCGAATATGGTTAAAACTGTTTTCATCAGTAATACATAACGAAAAAAACATGCATTTGGTTGTGGCTCAATATAGATTCTGTTGTTATAAATATACCAGATTCCCCGGTTTTAAGAGCATATACATTCTGTATCTTGCAGCCCATGTTTTTTATAAACAAAATATCACTCACCCAGTTTAAGAATTACAGCTTTGCCTCTTTTGATTTTACCGAAAGAATTGTTGGCATATGCGGTCTCAATGGTAAAGGCAAAACTAACCTGCTTGATGCTGCATATTATGCCTGCTTCACCAAAAGTTATTTTACAAAAATTGATGGGATGAATATGCAGTTTGACACTGATGGGTTCAGGATAGAGGCCTCCACTATCTCCTCCAAAGGAGATAGTAGCGAAGCGCTAAGCGAAAGGAATAAGAAAAAGGGAGATGAAATCGTTTGTATTTACCGCACAGCCGGCAAAAAGGAAGTTTTGCTAAATGGAGTAGCTTATACAAAACTATCTGAGCATATAGGCAAATTTCCTGCAGTAATGATAGCTCCCGATGACATCGCCCTTATAACCGGCGGCAGTGAAGAACGCCGGAGGTTTATGGATATGGTATTAAGCCAGATGGATGCAATATACCTGCAGCAGCTGGTGATCTATAATAAAGTATTGCAGCAAAGGAACAGTTTACTTAAAATGTTTGCTGAGCAGGGTAAAACCAACTGGCCACTGCTGGAAGTACTGGATGAACAACTGATAGCCCCTGGTAATTTCATTTTTGAAAAGCGAATGGTCTTTGCAAAAGAACTGGTTCCATTAGTGCAGCAATTTTACCACCGCATTGCTGATAATAATGAAGAGATCACTCTGGAATATGAGAGCAGGTTACATGAAAGCAGTTTTCATGAACTGTTGAATAATTACCGGCAAAACGACTTTATGGCGCAACGAAGTAATGCAGGCATTCATAAAGATGATATAACATTCCGGCTGAACGGGCAGGTGTTTAAAACCACTGCATCGCAGGGACAAAGAAAAAGTTTATTATTTGCCTTAAAACTTGCCGAGTTTGAATTGTTGAAGATGAACAAAGCTTTTACTCCCCTCCTTTTACTGGATGATGTTTTTGAAAAACTGGATGATAACCGTATGCATCAGCTTTTACATTGGGTTTGTAATGAGAACGACGGGCAGGTGCTTATTACTGATACGCATAAAGAAAGATTACAGGAAGCTTTTGGAAAATTGAATACGGCGTACCAGGTTATTGAATTGTAAGGTTGGCCTTTGGCCAAAATATATTGCCACAGAGGCACGGAGGCACAGAAAATAAAATGTATTTACTTCCGTGTTTCAGTGCATCTGTGGCAAATTCCATTTGCGAAGCAAATGACTTAATTTTACCCCATGGGAGAAATTTCTTTACAGGACGCCATTCAGCAGTTTTTGCAGAAAAGCAAGCTTAAAAGCGGCATACAGGCATTGCGTATTGAAGATGTGTGGGAAGAAGTGATGGGCAAAACCATTGCTAAATACACCGATAAGATACAGATCATCAATTCAACCCTTTTTATTACTACCAGTGTGGGGCCCTTAAAGAACGAACTGCTTTATCAAAAAGAAAAAATATTGGAACGGGTGAATGAAGCATTGGGAGAAAAGACAATAAAAGAAGTTGTTATTAAATAGCTGTTAGCCAGATAAGGAAATGTACCAGGCTAATGGCCAGAGGCTAAAAGCTATTTCTTATTCTCCACCCCTCTCACCGTATATCCTTCTTTCCTCAATAACGCTATCAATCCTTTTTTGCCTACCAAATGGCCTGCACTTACAGCTACAAAAACTGACTTCTTTTTCATGATCTCTTTTAATTGCTCAACCCAGTTTTTATTTCTTTTATCAAGCAGTATATCCTGGTTGAGTTCCCCACCAAATTCGGGACTGAGAATAATATTTTCTAACCCATCAAGATCCTGATTGAGGTAAGCATGCAGCATCAGTGTAAAATTGGTCTTTGATGTTTCCATACTGTCAATTGCCTTTAATAGTTCCGTAGCCTGTGTTTGGTAAGGTATGCTGTCAAAAACAGCCGCCTGCATGGCCATTGTTTCCAAACCATTAATTGCTTTTGCATCTTTTTTAGCTAGAAGCATGATCTCTTCTTCCACACTACTCACTGTACTGCATGGCATCAATTTAGGGTACAGTAAAGCCATTAAAAATTCAGGTTTCATTGATCCAAAAAGCCCTAAGCTTATTTTTAAACTATCTCTGAAATAATCCGAAACTCTTTTATACTGTTCCGCTGTATAAAGGTCTTTTAATTTTTTACCGTCTTTCATACTCATCAGCATAATACCCTGCAATAAAATTGCAGGATCATCCATATCCAGCTCCAGGTAAACTTCATCAATGCCTGCAACTGCTTTGCGGAATGCTGCGCTGAAATTAATATCATCTTTACAAAGCAAATGAAATGTACCGAACAGGAAGCTTGGTTTTGCAAGCCCGTTTCCACTTATTTCCCACAGTAATGTATTGTCATCAATATTTGATTTTAAAGTGGTTGTCTGTGCATTTAACGGATGCATGCAAAAGACCAGTCCAAATAAGAATATCCATTTAACCATAAGCTTATTTATTACTAAAATTACTGATAAGCATTTAGAAAAAGCTTTTTACTATATTAGCTTAAATATTGCATTATGAGACAATCCTATTTTATCCTGTTCATCCTTTTTATATGCTCAACTAATGTAACTGCCCAAAAAGGTCAGCCGGCATTTGGTAAAGTTGATAAAGCTGATCTTGAGATGAAGGATTGCGATTTTGACAAAGGTGCCGAAGCACTGGTATTAATTGATTACGGTAATATTTATTACGACCGTGGTACTGTGGGTTTCTCCATATTTAAAACCGTTTTTCAGCGCCGCACCCGTATCAAGATCTTAAAAGAAAAAGGAATTGCTCATGCCGATATTGAGATACCTTATATTACCAGTAATAATGAAGACAGGGTTTTAAAACTAAGTGCCAATACCTATAATCTTGATGAAGCAGGCAAGGTAGTTACCACAGAAGTAAAAAAAAGCTCTATATATTCCAAAAAAATTGATGGAAGCCGTTCAAAAATGATCATTGTTTTTCCAGAGGTAAAAATAGGCAGCATTATTGAATACTCATACACTATTGAAAGAGAATCGTATGGATTGAGGAACTGGTATTTCCAGGGCAGGATACCGGTGAGATACAGTGAATACCAATTAAAAATTCCGCAGATATTCCGCTTTTCGGTTCAGCCCTCTATTGTAGATCCTATTGAAGATAAACAGGAAATTATTACTGAATCCATATCTATGGATGAAGGTTTTATAGAAACCCAGGTATTAAAGAGTAATTATATCATGCGTAACCTGCCCGGTATAAAAAATGAACCATTCATGGGCTCACCCAAAGATTATATGCAGCGTCTCGAATTCCAGATGACACAGATCTATTATGATGAGAACCGGGTAATTGACCTTAGTGTTAAATGGAGTGATGTTATAAAGAATCAATTGATAAAGGATAATGATTTTGGATTACAGCTTGATCAACCAGTCCCCAATGCAAAATCGTTTGTTGAAGAAGCGAAGCAGATAGCAGATGCCGAAACAAAAATGAAATTTATATATAATGGGCTTCGCAGATCGATGAGCTGGAATGGAGATGAAGATTATGTTTATACAGATAAAGGAATAATTAGTGCCTGGGAAACCAAGACCGGTAACGTAGCAGATATAAACCTGTTATTGATAAAACTGCTGAGAGATGCCGGCTTAAAAGCCACACCAATGCTTTTCAGCACAAGAGATCATGGCCTGGTAATACCCCAATCACCTTTCTTAAACCAGTTTAATACAGTGATGGCCTATGTTGTAATCAATGACAAAACCTTTATACTGGATGCCACTGACAAGGTTATAAATTATAAATTAATACCCGAAAAGATAGTTAATACAAACGGTTTTTTGGTTGAGGGGGAAAACGGCAGGTGGAAAGATGTGCTTTCGGGCAAAAGCAGGTATAAGGTTATGGCTGCAGTACAGGGAGAGATTGATGAAAGCGGGAATATGAAAGGGAGTGGGTTAATAAACAGTTATGATTATGCCCGTGTGCAGCGGGCCGGGGAGTGGTTGCGGGATAAGCAAAAATTCAGGGAGGAGCATTTTATCAAATCTTACCCTGCCTTACAGATAGAAGACATTAGTGTAAACAACCTTGATGCAGATTCTCTACCGCTAGAACATAAAGTGAAGTTCAGTTCGGTTTTAAACAGTTCTGGTGATTACCGCTACTTTTCGTTAAACCTTTTTTCTGATCTTGAAAAAAATCCCTTTTTTGCAGATACCCGGGTATCGGATGTTGATTTTGGTGTACAGCAGCATTATACTGTTTTTGGAAACTACACTATCCCTCCGGGCTTTACTTTTGATGGGCTGCCTGAAAATATTTCTTTAAGCACATCTGATAATGGCATTGTATTTAACCGTACTGTGCAGGTTGATGCTAACCTGTTGAATGTAAAAATGACACTCGATTTTAAAAGATCATTTTATCCTGCATCTTCATACCCCGAGTTTAAAGATTTTTATAAAAAGCTTTTTGATAAATTGAATGAACAGGTGGTGCTTAAAAAGAAAACAGCACCATAAATTTCCTATAAATTGTAAAGGCTTCCACCCTTTTCAAAAAGATGTTCAATTCTTTTTTCTGTATCTGCATCTTTCTCCACCGGTGGTGCATGATGCGGCTTTATACGGGCATCCATAACCAGTGGGCCTGTGCAGCCCCAGTGCTTATTTTGGGTAAAGCTACCAATGCCATACATATCATGCGATGGGTTGCAGCGGGTAAAGCTTACCCATAAAAAATTGTTGAGGGTTTCGGTTACAAAATCCGCATCATCGCAAATGATAATTAATGGAAAGTTCTTTAACTGGTCATTGAATGTTGAATCTGCCTGTGCGGCAGACAGGCATTGTGTATTGAACATTTCCATTTCCTCAGCAGCTGTTTCATAATCTGAAAAAGCTTTTGTTTGTAAAGCAATAACTCCCGGCATTATCAACTTTGGATTTACAAAGCCTTGTAAATTTTTTATTGCTGCCGGTATTTCTGTACTCAATACTCTTACAGGTTCGCCATAGGCGGCCAGTACCACTTTGCTGCCGCTGTTTAAGCCGGTGCCGGAGTAGTCGAGTGTATCAATGCTGGTATTGGTGTAAAAATGTATATCTCTTTTTAAATTGATACGCTGTAATATATAACTGAAGAAGGAAGCAATATTAGCTGTGCCTACTGTGTTACTATCATCGGCTGTAATAAAAAGAAATTTAGCCAGGCTCAACTGGCCCGTTCCCAGTACATGATTGGCAATGGTTAATATTTCAGCAGGCTGTTTAGTTGGCGAGTAAGGTGTATATCTTTCGCTGCCGATAGCAAGTAATAGAGGATGAACGCCTGCAGCATCAACAGCATGTACTTCTTTTAATCCCGGTATTTCCTGCTGCAAAGCTTTACCTGTCATCTTATGAATAAGCTGCCCAAAGCTGGTATCTTCCTGCGGCGGCCTGCCCACAACAGTAAATGGCCAGATGGCATTTTTACGGGCATACACTTTATTCACTTTCATCACCGGAAAATCATGGGTAAGACTATAATAACCGAGGTGATCGCCAAATGGGCCTTCCGGTTTATTATCATTTGGAAAAACTTCTCCCGTAATTACAAAATCGGCATCGGTACTAATGCAAAATCCATCTTCATAGCTGTAACGGAATCTTCTTGCACCCAGCACACCAGCAAAGGTCATTTCACTGATGCCTTCCGGCAAAGGCATTACTGCGGCTACGCTATGTGACGGAGGCCCGCCAACAAACACACTAACTTTTAAAGGCAATCCTTTTTTGTTTGCTTTGTTCTGATGTACACCGATGCCCCGGTGCAATTGATAATGCAGGCCAACTTCTTTGTTTATTTCATAACTATTACCTGTTAACTGAATGCGGTACATACCAAGATTAGCATTCATAATGCCTGGTTTATCTATATCCTCTGTATAAACCTGCGGCAATGTAACAAACGCACCTCCATCCATAGGCCAGTGCTGTATTTGAGGAAGATCAGTAATTTTTATCTCTTCAAATAAAACCGGTTTTTGTATTGGATTCCTTTTGGGCAATGCTTTTAATGCTGCTACACCTGCACGGAAATTTTTAAAGGGATTTTTTATGGCTTTAACAGGATCGTCCTTCAGTTCGATTAATTGCTGAACAATTTTTAAAGTATATTGAAAAATAAACTCACTTCTTTGCAGCGTACCAAAAATATTTGAGGCCGCCCTGAATTTACTGCCTTTTACATTTTCGAAAAGTAAAGCAGGTCCACCTGCTTCATGCACACGCAGGTGTATGGCCGCCATTTCAAGGTTAGGGTCAACTTCTTCTTTAATGCGGATAAGCTGACCATGCTTTTCAAGATCCAGTAAACATTCCTCTAAAGATTTGTAAGGCATGCATGATTTGTTTCTACGCAAATGTAAAGCGGTATTCTGTCATTCTGAGTGATAGCGAAGAATCTAATCCATATAAAAATGAGATGCTTCGTACCTCAGCATGACTGCACTCATTTCTTCATGTACATCACTTCCTTTACCAGCTTAACAGTTCTTGGTACATCTGGTAAATAAGCAGCAACAAGGTTAGGTGCATAGTGCATGGGTGCATCTACAGATGTTATCCTGCGGATAGGTGCATCCAGGTAATCGAATCCTTCTTTTTGTATGCGGTAAGTAATTTCTGAAGAGACAGAGGCAAACGGCCATTGCTCTTCTACAATAACGAGCCTATTTGTTTTCTTTACACTCTCTAAAATGGTAAACCAATCTAAAGGCCGGATGGTAGCCAGGTCAATAACTTCGGCTTCAATGCCTTCTTTTGCCAGTTCTTCGGCAGCACCTAAAGCAACCTTCATCATTTTATTGAAAGACACAATAGTTACATCCTTTCCCGGTCTTTTAATGAATGCTTTCCCTATTGGTAAAAGATATTCTTCTTCCGGCACTTCGCCTTTTTCACCATACATTACTTCGCTCTCCATAAAAACAACAGGATCATCATCAC
The DNA here is from genome assembly GCA_038257425.1 of Chitinophagales bacterium. GTDB lineage: Bacteria > Bacteroidota > Bacteroidia > Chitinophagales > Chitinophagaceae > Ferruginibacter. The sequence goes on along the minus strand of JBBSJI010000030.1, from coordinate 21,320 downwards.
GTATCGCACTTTTTAATAGGCCTTTGGCATCGTATGGATTAGAAACAGAGATAACTTTTAAACCGGGGATATTTGCATACAGGGCTTCAAATGCAGTTGAATGCTGTGCTCCCAACTGTCCTGCACTACCGTTTGCCCCACGAAAAACAATTGGGCAGCCTACCTGTCCCCCACTCATTGCCAGCATTTTAGAAGCTGTGTTTAATATTTGATCTAAGGCAAGTACAGCAAAGTTCCAGGTCATATATTCCACAATGGGGCGCAGGCCATTTTGAGCAGCTCCAACTGCAATGGCGGTAAAACCCAACTCTGCAATTGGCGTATCAATTATTCTTTTTTCACCAAACTCATCAAGCATACCCTGGCTTACTTTATAGGCACCATTGTATTCGGCTACTTCTTCTCCCATTAAAAAAACGGTTTCATCTCTCCGCATCTCTTCCTGCATGGCTTCTCTAAGGGCTTCTCTAAAGGCAATTTGTCGCATTGTGTATCTTAATTATAAGGATGCAAATTTATCTTATCAGGGGCAGATGAACAAATTGATATTTATATGCTTAAAATAAAAGGGCTGCTCAAAAAATGATAGAGCTTTTTATGTTCTTTTAAATCTGTTTACATGTTTTCGATCACCATTGCTGATGCTCCCCCACCACCGTTACAGATACCGGCTGCACCATATTTAGCGTTATTTTGTTTCAATACATTTATCAATGTAACAATTATCCTTGCGCCACTGCAGCCCAAAGGATGCCCTAATGAAACAGCACCCCCATTTACATTTACAGTTGCCGGATCTAATTTCATGCGTTTGCTGTTTTCAATGCCCACAACAGCAAAAGCTTCATTTAATTCCCAGAAATGGATGTCTTCCATTTTTAAACCTGCTTTGGCAATAGCTTTGGGCACCGCTATAGCTGGCGTGGTAGTAAATAATTCGGGGGCCTGCTCAGCATCGGCATAACTGAGAATTTTTGCAATGGGTTTTAAGCCCAGTTCATCCGCTTTTTCTTTGCTCATTAAAACCAAAGCGGCTGCACCATCATTCATGGTTGATGCATTGGCAGCAGTTACCGTTCCGTCTTTTTGAAATGCCCCTTTTAACGAAGCAATTTTATCAAACATCACATTAAAAGGTTCTTCGTCTTTATTAAACACAATCGGATCGCCTTTGCGTTGCGGAATTTCAACCGGTATAATTTCATCCTTGAATTTACCTGCTTCGGTAGCCGCCTGACTACGTTTGTAACTTTCAATTGCAAAAGCATCCTGCTCTTCCCGGCTTACTCCGCAGGAAGAGGCACAAAGCTCTGCAGCATTACCCATGGCCTTTCCGTCATATACATCTGTAAGGCCGTCTTTCGCCAAACCATCTATCAATTGTGTATTACCATATTTGTTTCCCCATCGCATGCTGTCAACATAAAAAGGCACATTGCTCATGCTTTCCATACCACCGGCGATTACAATATCGGCATCGCCCAATAAAATACTTTGGGCAGCCTGCGCAATGGCTTTCATGCCGCTTGCACAAACTTTATTTATAGTAGTACAATTTACTTCATTGGGTAATCCAGCAAACTTAGCGGCCTGCCTTGCAGGTGCCTGGCCAAGGTTAGCCTGTATCACCGATCCCATCAGCACATCATTAACCAGTTCTGGTTTAACACCCGCTTTTTCCAATGCTCCTTTTATAGCAACAGCACCTAATTGGGTTGCTGTAAATCCTTTTAAAGATCCTCCAAAACTTCCAATTGGGGTACGAACTGCCGAAATAATATATACTTCCTTCATATACCTTAAAATTTAAGTTGCGAAGGTAAGAATTCTAACGTTTAGATAAGGCTAAAAAACACATAATGAAGTGATAGCAAGCCCCTGCTTATTTAAGAGCCGTAAAAAGTGAATAAATTTTTTATCCTCGATGCTTGCATATAACATTTGTAGTTTGTAGATTAACAGTCTTTACAAATTTTGTCACTTTATTTTTTAATCATCAATTATTTTTAAAATGAAAAAAAACACAAACGAAACTTCGCCACGCCGCAAATTCTTGAATACCATTGCCACTGGTGCTGCAGCACTTGGCCTTTCAGCCTTTGGGTCAACAGCATTAGCAAAATCAGGATCGCTTGATGTAAATGATGAGCTTACTGATGCCGATGACTGGTTTAATAAAATTAACGGCAAGCATAGGGTTGTTTATGATGTAACACAACCTCATGCCGGAAATGAAATAATAATGCCTTTTGCATGGGCAAGGGTTTTTTTAATGACGAATGCTGCTACGGGTACTCCTGAAAAAGATAGTAGTGTAGTTACCGTTTGGCGGCACAGTGCTATTCCATTTGCCATGGAAGACAGGCTTTGGGCAAAATATAAATTTGGCGAAATGTTTAAGATCAATGATGGTGCTACCAATGCCCCGTCAGTTCGGAACATGTTTTGGAAACCTAATCCTGCATTCAGTATCCCCGGAGCAGGCCCTGTTCCTATTGGTATAAATGAATTACAGGACAGCGGTGCCATGTTCTGTGTATGTAATATGGCGATCACTGTTTACAGTGCTGTTGCAGCACAGGCAATGAATCTTAAGCATGAAGATGTAAGGAAGGACTGGTTATCGGGTATATTACCCAATGTAGAGGTAGTTCCTTCAGGCGTATGGGCACTTGGCCGTGCTCAGGAACGTAAATGTGGGTATATTTTTGCAGGCTAAATTTTCACATTCATGAAAAATAAAACGGGCAGTTAAAATAACTGCCCGTTCTTAAAATATGTTTCCTGAAAGTTTACTGTACTGTAGTTACTTCATATCTTATTTTATTACCCTCAATTACTTCTATATAATAAACACCTCCCGGCGAAACAAAATATTTTTGCTGGTTGATCACCTGAACTTTAGATTCTGCCGGTAATATATCATACCTGCTTCCTAAAGCAGGTATAGCTACATCGTATGCATTTATATTTTCGTTTTCCATATTTTCAGGTGCAGCTTCATTTACATATTGTTCTGTATTGATAACACCGTCAGTTCCTACAACACGATAACTGAGTCTGTTATTCCTATCAAATTCTTCCTGGTAAAAAGTACCTCCTACCTGGTAATACTTCTGCCCGTCAATCATTGTTACAGTAGCATTTGCCGGGAGCCTGTTAACGGTTGCATTCAAAGGCGGAGCAACAACCTCATAACCTGAATTGTTATTTTGTGGCCTGTAGTAAACCCCATTATTGTAATAATAAGGATTAGAACCAACATAAATACGGCTGTATCCATATGGCAATGCATTTATGCGTACGCCAAATACCGGCCCATAATGTACATAAGCCCTGGGACTTCTGTACACCGGACGATAATTAGGCCTGTAAACAGGACGGTAATTATATCCTGGCCCAACCTGTACTGTAACACGGTTACGTGGGTAATTATAATACTGGTTATGTTGATAATGCTGTGAATAACCGCGGTTGTAGTGATGCTTATTATTACCACGTCCACGCTGTGCAAACAAGCCAACAGAAAGTAATAATGCAAACAACATTACTACAGAGATTTTGATGCTTTTCATGATTTTATTTTATTGAGAATTTAAAATTAAACAAAACTAAAATGCAAATTTGTTAAAGCATTTTTTTTAACATATACCGAATTTTGTTCGGTCATTTTATAAATAAAAATTAAAACCCTGTTACCAGAGTTTTAATTTATTGGTTTTTCTTTTACCAGCGTTGACCATTTCTACGGCCATTATCACCAAACTTGTTTTTTGGGCTTTTGAATTTACGCCATACCATTGCTATTTCCTCGTTACGCTGAGCTTCAAGGTTATTCATGATGCGTTTCTTGTGATTCCATCCCATTCCAAAGCTGCTTCTTATCTCCCGGAACTTATGCTCATAGTCATGTTGAATATGGTCTATCTCCAGGTCTCTGTCCCTTGGGGAAAAAATATATGCTCCCCTGCCATAACCTTTACCATACCGGTCGTACCCACGGCCATCCCTGTCAAAATCTTTGTCATGTTTGTCGTAACCCTGGTTATTGTTGTAAACAATCACATCATCGTGTTTGTCTCGCTGGCCGTACTGTGCAAATGCGGTACATAACATTGCTGTGGAAAATAAAAGAGTAAAAATCTTTTTCATAGTTGTAAAATTTAATTGTTATTAATACATAATAAGACGATACATGATATTTTACGTTTACAAAAGAAATGTTAATAGCCATTTTGAGAATAATCAGATTCAATCATTTTATTTTTTTATCTTGTTTACTTAAAAGACTGTACAATGAAAAAGACCATGTTTGTTTTAACTATTGTTGGCTTAACTGTTTTTGCAGCCTGCTCTAAAAAGAATAATCCAGGTAAAACCTTAAAGGTTGTAGCTACAACCTATACAATGGATGTAGCGCCTCTGATACAGGCCAAATGCTCTCCATGTCACCTGCCATCACGTGGAGGTAACAAAGCTAGTTTTGAAGATCATGCATCTGCCATAAAGTATGGAGCTGATATGGTTACCAGGATACAGTTAAATCCGGGAGAGCGTGGTTTTATGCCGTTTAAAAATTCAAAGTTATCAGCGGAAGAGATTGCGGTTTTTAAAAAATGGGTAGATGACGGAATGCTTGAAAAATAGAGCGATCATAATGTTTTTATCCGTGGGTCTACTACCCTGTATAAAACATCGGCCATTAAATTAATAAAGATAAAAATACAGGCGCTTAATAATACTGATCCCATTACCACGGGGTAATCTAATTTTTCCAATGCCGTTACTGTTATTTTTCCTATACCCTTCCATCCAAAAATATATTCCACAAAAAAAGCACCTGCAAGCAGTTCGGCGAACCAACCTGTAATAGCTGTTATTACTGGATTAAGGGCATTGCGTAAAGCATGTTTGTAAACAATTACATTTTTACTTAACCCTTTTGCATAAGCAGTTCTTATAAAATCCTGGCTCAATACATCCAGCATAGAACTACGGGTTAACTGGGTTATTATAGCAAGTGGCCTTATGCCCAATGTAAATGCAGGCAGTATAAGATTTTTAAGGCTTAAATATTTTTCACCGGTTACTTCATCAATATCAAACCAACTGCCAGTTAAATTTAACCCCGTGTAATTGTGCAATACCACTCCAAAAAAATAAGCAATAATAATTGCCATAAAAAAAGATGGGGCCGAAATACCAGCTATGCTTGAGAAAACGGCAGTAGTATCCATCCAGGTGCCTTTTTTAACAGCAGCAGTTACGCCTAAGAACACTCCTACAATAATGGCAAATAACATCGCTGCAGTGGCCAGTATCAAAGTACCCGGCAATGCTTCCATTAAAACCTTGCCCACTTCTTTTTTGGTTTGATAACTTTTACGCAGGTAAGGCATTTTAATTCCAAACTTATTTTCACCTCCAATAAAGAACCCTTTAAGTTGCTTTTTTTCAATATCTGGCTTACTGTGGAAGCTTACAGGAGAAACATCATTTACATACAGTACAAATTGCTTCCACTTAGGCTGGTCAAGGTAAAGATCCTTGCGGATATTATCCATGGTTTTTTTATCGCCGCTTTGTCCTACTATCATTCGTGCCGGATCACCTAAACCCTGGAACATAATAAAAACCAGCACCACTACACCAAGCAGTACCAGGAAAGAGTAAAATATTTTTTTTAGTATGTAAGACAAAATACGTTTACTTATTTATAAATGATTTTAAAAATGATCAACAGCTGCCCATTTATTTTTTACCACCGGCCCATTCATTAAATATAAGGTAGGGTTAACCCGGGCTGCAGTTTTAATGGCAGTTACATCGCAGGTTAAAATAATAAGGCTTGGTATAGTAAGTACTTTTTTTGCATTAACAGGATCGGCTGTAACCATATACACCGGCAGTTTACTGTTTTTATAAAAGCTGTTAAAGTCTGCATACCAGTTGTCCTCATCAATATCAAAATCTTTGGCAAATAATAAATAATATTCGCCGGGCTGGTTAAGAATAGCTTCAGTGGTATCAATACCGCTTTCAGATTTTAAGATAAAATCATTGATCAGTGGGATGTTGTTATTTCCTTTCTCTATTAAAACCTGCTTGCGATCAACAAACTCCCAGGTACTGTCGGGCAGGGCACTAACAGTAAAATTCTTTGTTTCTCCATTCTTTTTATAAATAAATGTGTAATCAAATTTATCAGGCACAGCACCTTCAGGCATTTTTCTTAATTCAACAATATTGTTACCTACTTTAAATGGAAGACAATCTTTTACAGGCAGATGTTTTAATACATACCACTGCAATCCCAAAACCCCAAAAAGCGAGATCAAAAAGATAAAGGTATTTGCAGTGCCGGAAAATAAAGGCAGGATATATTTCCTGCCAACAATTATTAGCAAAACCAACACAAGGAGAATGATATCCTTAGCAAATGTTTGTTGAGGTGTTAGTGGAATACAATCACCAAAGCAGCCACAGGCTTTTATCTTACCACTAAAAAGTACGTAACTGGTAAGAAAAGTAAAGAACAGCATCATTAACAATAAAAGCCAGGAAACCATTTTTGTTCTCCATCCCATCAACAGGGCAACACCCAAAACAACTTCCAGCGTTATCATTACAATAGAAAACAGCAGTGCCTGTTCGTTCAGCCAAAGCGGCAATGCCCAAACATCAAAAAATTCCTGCATTTTATAAGCCAGCCCTATAGGATCGATGCCTTTTACCAGCCCAGAAAAAATGAACAACAATCCTACCAGTACCCTTGCGATGTTTACTAATGGTTTCATTATACCGTTTTTTTAATGTTAATTCCTTTATGATTCAGGCCGCTTAGGCGGCCCGACTCTTAACTATTATGTATCTCTTCATCGATCAATATCAACCCGAACGCCGCATAATTTATAATATCGTAAAAATTGGCATCAATGCCTTCGCTGATAATTGTTTTTCCTTTATTGAGTAATATCTGTTTGATGCGTAAGATCTTTGCAAGCGTAAGATCCACAAAACTTTCCTGGCTCATTTCACGCCATGCTTCGCCGTAATCATGGTTTTTATCCAGCATCAATTGCTTAGCTATCGCTGCTTTTTCAGTATATAGTTTTTCAACAGTTTCATAAGGCAGCTCTTCAAGCTCATCGTCATTAATATCAAGCTGTATCAAACCAATGATACCATAATTGAGTATCCCTTTGAACTCACTGATGATATCATCGTCAATTTTCTGTATACCTGTTTCCTGGATGTTGCGTATGCGTTTGGCTTTTATATATATCTGGTCTGCAACTGAAACAGTTCTATACACCCGCCAGGATGTACCATAATCTTTTGTCTTCTGCAAAAAAATCAGTTTACAACTTTCAACCGCCTTGTCATATTGTTGATTCGTATTCATTTATCAATGTGCATTTGTAACTTAGTGTGATATTAACTCAAAAATAATTGAAAAGGCCTGATGAAGAGCATAAACTGTAAAGGAAAACTTTTAAATCTTAGCGAGCCTCTGGTAATGGGTATTATTAATGCCACACCCGATTCTTTTTTTGAGGGGCATTTAAAATTAAATGCTGATGAAATTTTATTACTTGCAGGCAGGATGATAAATGAAGGGGCTGCTATCCTGGATATTGGTGGGCAAACTACCAAACCGGGTAGCTTACCTATATCTGTTCAGGAAGAAACAGACAGGGTTCTGCCTGTTGTTGAAAGTATTCATAAAGCTTATCCTGAAATAATTTTATCTATCGATACCTATAACAGTGCTGTTGCTAAAGCAGCAATTGCAGCGGGTGCCGGTATTGTAAATGATATCGGTGGTGGTAACCTTGATAAAGATATGATTGCGACTGTGGCTGCTTTACAGGTACCTTATATCTGCATGCATATGCAGGGTACACCTGCAACCATGCAAAAAGATCCGGTTTATAAAGACCTCCTGAAAGAATTGGTAGATTTTTTTATTGAAAAACTGGATACCTGTACAAAAGCGGGAATTAAAGACATGATCATTGACCCTGGTTTTGGTTTTGGCAAAACAATAGATCATAATTTTCAGCTATTAAAAGAGCTTGGATCATTATCTGTAGTTAACAGGCCGATATTAGCCGGGCTATCCAGGAAAAGTACAGTATACAAAACCCTTTCCATTACTGCAACAGAGGCTTTAAATGGCACAACCGTTTTGAATACTATGGCATTAATGAACGGTGCTGATATACTAAGGGTGCATGATGTTAAAGAAGCATTTGAGGCCATCACGCTTTTTAATGCCTATAAAAAAGCGCCCTGAATATCAGGACGCTTTCCAAACTATATTTTAATTATTTAATTACCGCCTTTCTTTGCAGAATCGCCAAGGTTATTCTGCTCTTGTAATTTTCTCATGATCTCGTCCTGCATGGCTTTTTGTTTTGCCATCAATTCAGCTTCAGTCATTACATTCAGTACCTCTATATCAAATATCAGGTTATCATTAGGTTTTATTTCTGAACCATTACCGTTTGCACCATAGCCTAATGCTGAAGGAACATAGATTGTTGCTTTGGAACCTTTCTTAAGCTGCATCAATGCATCTGTCCAGCCTAAAACCACGTCAAAGGCAGCAATATTCACATCGTAAGGTTGTACATGACTGAACTTAGGATCAATATTCGAATCAAATACTTTACCACTGTCCAATGTACGGCCTGTATAATTTACAGAGGCAATGCTGCTGTTGGTTATTGTCTCTCCTGTTCCTTCGGTAATGATAGAAATATAGGTACCCCATTTGGTCTTTTGGGCCTTGATGTTATTTTTTGCCAGGTAAGCTTCAATGAGCTTACTGTCTGCATCTAACTGTGTTTTTTTAGTTGCTATCTCCTTTTCGATCTGTTCAATTTGTTTTTTGTAGATCCTTGGTTTTGCCAAAACAAGTTCGGCCTGGTTGGCACTGTCGGCCTGGTCTTTAGTTTCGAAAATGTTTATAAGGCTTACATGTGTGTACAGGTATTTTCCTTTTTTCATAAAAGGCGGCATTGGCTGTTTAGCATCCTTAAAAGCACTATCAGTGAGCAATCTCAGGATAAGGCTGTCGCCTTTTTTCATCTGGCTTAAAATTTTATAATAAGCAAGCGGTGTGCTTACAGAATCCAACACCTGTATACGTGACATATAATCCCTGCTGTCCATTAAAACTGTATCTTTTGTGCCGCCATACACCTGCTTAATATGTATCTGCATATAGTTGCCATAGGCAATGGTCTTTCCACTTCCTGAAGAAATAAGTTTATACTCAAGGCCTTTTTCGGCTTTCTTAAAAGAGTTTTTACAGGCTGATAATGCCAACATGCAAATGGCAGCTAAATAAAAAAATTGTTTCATTGTGTTTATTTTGTTTTTAAAATTTATAAGTGCTTAATTGAGCCACGTTTTCTTTTATAGCGGCTTTAAATTTTGCGATCACTTCATCCAGCGGCTCCTTATTAAATCCTCCGGCAGCATTATAATGACCGCCGCCATTAAAGTATTTACGGGCAAAGGTATTCACATCAAAATTTCCTTTACTTCTGAAAGAGCTTTTACGCTCTTCTCCCCTGTCAATAATGATTGTTGCAAGTTTTATTCCTTGTATACTTAAAGCATAATTCACCAGCCCTTCGGTATCTCCCGTTCTTACATTAAATTTAATAAGATCTGCCTGGGGTATGGCTATCAAAGCGGTATTATATTCATAAAATACTTCCATGCGGTTCAATAACACGTGCCCGATAAACCGGAAGCGGTCTTCTAAAAAATTATCAAATAATTCTTCATGCACATGGCTATGTTCAAGACCTTTTTCTTTAAGATCGTATACCATTTTATGTACACTGGCCTTAGTTGATGGAAAACGAAATGAACCGGTATCTGTCATCACGCCTGCATACAGGCATTCTCCTATTACCGGATCTATTTTATCGCTGTTACCTGAATCAATAATAAGATCGTACACCATTTCAGAAGTGGAGCTTTTTCCCACATCACTTATTCCATAAGCAAATACTTCAGTTTGTGGTTCCTGGTGATGATCGATCAGTATTCTATCCCCTTTTGCATTCTTCAATTTTTCTTCCATCCTTTTTGTACGACTCAGTACATTAAAGTCAAGACAAAATATCCAGTCGGCTTTTTCAATTAAAACATCAGCTTTAGCAGCCTGGCTTTCATAATCCAGTACCTTATCACTAGCCGGCATCCAATCTAAAAATGAAGCCCAGTTTGTTGGAGAGATGACAGTACACTCATGTCCCAGCTTATTTAAAAAATGATAAAGACCCAGCGTAGAACCCATGGCATCTCCATCGGGCTTCTGGTGCATGGTTATCACAACCTTTTTAGGCTGATTGAGTAATGTAAATATGTTTTGTATTGGTTGCATAAAGCGGCGCAAAAGTAGGTGAAAACAGCTTATAAACCAATTGACGATTTCAAATGTAGATTAACGATTGTAGATTTTAACTAGCTGCCTGCGGATTATAACAAACTTTTACAAACGAATAGATCACAATTCAAAATCGCAAATCAAAAATCTTCAATCCTTCCTTATCTTTGCGGCTCAAAAAAAGAAAATAATGAGTAACAGAACATTTACAATGATTAAGCCCGATGCAACACGTAAAGGAAATACCGGCGCTATTTTACAAATGATAAATACTGCAGGATTTCGTATTGTAGCTATGAAGATGACCAAACTGAGCAAAGAAAAAGCAGGTGAATTTTATGCTGTACATGCTGCAAGGCCCTTTTATGGCGAACTGGTTGAATTTATGAGCAGTGGGCCTATTACAGCTGCTATTCTTGAAAAAGATAATGGGGTTGAAAATTTTCGTAAACTGATCGGAGCTACAAATCCGGCTGAAGCAGCAGATGGTACTATCCGTAAACTTTTTGCAGCTTCTATTGGCGAAAATGCCGTTCATGGCAGTGACAGCGATGAAAATGCTGTTATTGAAGGAGATTTTTTCTTTAGTAAACTGGAGCAGTTTTAATATACTATAAGTACACAATAGTCAATGCCCCTGATTACTCAGGGGCATTTTTTTAAATCAAGCACAAAAAACAAACTTTATGCATGACTCGATCTGTTGTTAAAACGCATGAAATATGCATTTATTGTAATAATAGTTCTGTAAAAGCTAAAGTTGTAGATTTGACGACAGACTTTCTACTAAAGCATAGTTTTTTATGAAGAATATAAAGCTGATTGAAGTACCCTCAGAAATAGGTGCCGGTACCAGGGGGGCCAGTTTGGGTATTGGTGCCATTAAAATTGCAGCACTTGATTTTATGAGCAATTTTTTCGTTCATTTTCCATCTGAAGAACTTGAAGTGGAGAATAAGATATTATATGAGCCTATTCAATCTCCTTACGCCAAGCGTATGCATGGGGTACTTAATGTTTGCGAAAGGTTAAGCAAGGCAGTGGCCGATTCTATTCACAGTCATTTTTTCCCGGTAATATTAAGCGGAGATCACAGCAGTGCTGCAGGTACTATTGCAGGCATTAAAATAGCAAAACCTAAAAGTAAGCTTGGCGTTATCTGGATTGATGCCCATGCCGACCTGCATACACCTTACACCACTCCATCGGGCAATATACACGGTATGCCTATGGCCGCATCTATTGGAGAAGATAATATGGAAATGAAAGTGCATGAGCTTGATGAAAAAACTGCAAAGCAATGGCATCAGTTAAAAAATATCGGAAAAATAAGTCCGAAGGTTTTACCGGAAGATGTTGTTTTTATATCACTTCGTGATTTTGAAAAAGAAGAAAAGAACATCATTGAAAAACATGACATCAAAGTAATAACAACAGCTGAGATAAGGCGTACCGGTGCGGAGAATGTAAGCAGAAAAGTTTTGCACTACTTAAGCGACTGTACCGATATTTATATCAGCTTTGATGTTGACAGCCTTGATTCATCCATTTCAAAAGGAACGGGAACCCCGGTAAGCAACGGCTTGAAAGAAAGGGAAGTTGAAGACCTTATCAGCAAATTTATGCAAAACAGGAAAATATGCTGCTTTGAAATTACAGAAGTAAACCCTACGCTTGATAAAGAGAACCTGATGGCAGAAATTGCCTTTAATATTTTACAACGTAGTGTGAATATATTGATGATGAATTAAAATGCACATTTTTTATGAAAAACATTTTTCTTTTACTGTTCAGCTTTTTTTTATTCACCGGCAGCTTTGCTCAAAAGAACGGCCCCTATGCCAGGGAAATAAAAGCTTACCAGAAAAATTATGTTACAACCCATGAAGTAGTTCCTCAAAAAGATAAAAAGTATTTCCGCTTCTTCCCCATCAATAATACCTATAATGTTACGGGGCATTTTGAAAGCATAAAAGATACGGTAGGTTTTACAATGACCACATCCGCAAAAACTTTAAAGCATTATTATAAATATGGCAGGTTAGATTTTATGATTGATGGCAAAGAATACCTTTTATTTGTTTATCAAAGTAAAGACCTGATACAGGTGGAGGAATACAAGGATTATTTATTTGTTCCTTTTACCGATGCCACTACAGGAGATGAAAGCTATGGCAGCGGCAGATATCTCGAATTTTTCAAAAAAGATATAGAAAACAATACCGTTCAGCTTGATTTTAATAAAGCTTATAATCCTTACTGTGCCTATTCTCCCGATTATAAATGTCCTATACCTCCAAAAGAAAATCGTTTATCAGTTGTCATCCGGGCCGGTGAAATGAATTTTGGTAAACCTCATTGATGATGCAAAATACTGCACACCTGCTGATGATAGAGCCTGTTAATTTTGGATTCAATACAGAGACGGCTGTGAATAATAGTTTTCAGAAAAAAATTGATGGCGACATACAACAAAAAGCGCTGCAGGAGTTTACTGATTTTGTAAAAATACTGCGTTCAAATAAAATTGATGTAACTGTAATTAAGGATAGCTTCCATCCTGTTACACCTGATTCCCTTTTCCCAAATAACTGGATATCATTTCATGAAGACGGACGAACATTTCTTTACCCTATGTTTGCTGCCAACCGGAGAGTAGAACGTAAACCTGCTGTGCTTGATACCATAAAAGCCAAATTCATAGTTTCAGCTGTGGTTGATCTTACAACATCAGAAGTAAGCGATCATTTTCTGGAAGGAACAGGAAGTATGGTTTTAGACCGGGATAATAAAATTACTTACGCCTGTATCTCTCCCAGAACTGATGAAAATACCCTTAATAAATTCTGTAGCATGGCAGGTTACAGCCCCATAACCTTCAGTGCTGTAGATGCTGGAGGCATTAATATCTATCATACCAACGTAATGATGTGCATGGCAAATGACTATGCTGTTATTTGCTTAGCATCTATCTGCAATGAACAAGAAAGAGAAAATGTTATTCTTTCTTTACAAAAAACCAATAAAGAAATTGTAGATATCTCCCTACAACAACTGAACAGTTTTGCAGGTAACATGTTGCAGGTTAAAAATGTTAATGGTGAATTGTTATTGGTAATGTCTTCACAGGCCTTTGAATCCTTGACTCCTGCCCAGGTTAATGCCTTGCAAGAATACAACCGCATCATTCATTCTTCTTTAAAAACTATAGAAACTGCCGGTGGCGGCAGTGCCAGGTGTATGATGGCAGAGGTCTTTCTTCCTCTTAAATAAAAGCGGCTAATCGGGTTAATACAATAGCTTGTTAAATAGGCTTATCCTAACATCTTACAGCAAGATATTTGCGTTACTCCTTTGATTCAAAAAAACTAAATTCAAAAAATATGTTTATACTCAAATTGCGTGTTATTCTTATATTAATAACAACAACTTTGTTTTTTACAGCATGTAAAAAAGATAAAGATATAATAGCAACAGCACCACCTTCTAATCCAGGTGGTGGAAATACTGTTTCCACTCAACAGATCAAAGATTCTGTTTTGTTGTTAACAAAAGACATATATCTCTGGAATACCCAAATTCCGGCAAGCTTTAGTGTGCAGAATTATTCAGATCCTTCAACTATTATGACAGCAATTCAACCGTATAGTATAGAGCCCGGATTTTCAACTGCGGTAGATAAGTGGAGTTTTGCTATGAAAAAAACGGAATGGGATCAACTGAGTGGTAGTACGGGGCATGTGGGTACAACTGCAGCGGCAGGAGATTTTGGATTTACTGTTTTTTTTAGAGCAGAAGGCGATCTGAGAGTAAGGCTGGTGGAGCCAAATTCACCTGCAGGCCAGGCCGCAATACAAAGAAGCTGGCGCATCATTTCCATCAATGGTAATACCAACATGACTACAGGCAATTCAACCTTTATTATTAATGCAACTTACAGTTCCGGCAGCGGTTCATTTGTATTTCAAAAACCAGAAGGCGGAATGGTTACGCTCAATTTAACTGCGGCAACATATGCAAAAAAGCCGGTTTACCTGGATACGGTATACCATGTTAATGGAAAGACCATCGGTTATCTTGTGTTTAATTCCTTCCTGGGAAGTATCAATAATATAAATGCCGAATTTCAAAGAGTATTCACCCGCTTTGCAGCTGAGCAGGTTACCGATGTAGTTGTTGACCTTAGGTACAATGGAGGTGGTTATGTAGCCCTTGCCGAACAGCTCAGCAATTATCTTGTTAAGTCTTCAGCAAATGGCGGCATGATGATGAAACAGTTATATAACAGCCAGAATACAGCTAATAACCAGGTTACAAACTATCGAAAAGCTGGTTCTATCAACCTTGATGATGTTTACTTTATTGTAGGTCGGGGTACTGCATCGGCAAGTGAGTTAGTGATCAATAACCTTAAACCTTATATGGATGTTAAATTAATAGGCCCTACTGATACTCATGGAAAGCCCGTAGGCTTCTTTGCCATACCGGTAAGTGATTGGTATATTTTCCCGGTATCATTCAGAACTGTAAATAAGAATGGTGAGGGGAATTATTTTAATGGCATACCGGTTACTGCACAGGTAGCAGATGGTCTGGATAAAGACTGGGGCGATACAAATGAAGCAAGCCTTGCCAGTGCTATCCGCAATATAACAACCGGTAATTATTTTGGTTTTGCCGAAGAAAATTACCGTGAAAGCGGGGCAGTAAATTCCGGTAATGAAAAACTGGATGCACCTTTATTAAAAATAACTATTGAAAGCCGGAAGAATTTTTAATAATATTAGTAAGCTGTTTTTGTGGCAGTTTGAAAATTGTAAGGCTGAGCCTGCCATTTGCCGGCAGAGAGGTTTGTTTAAGGCATTAACCAGTGAGAATTTTGAAGCTTAATAACATAACAGCTTAAAGTATTAAATAAAAAACCGGAAGCTTTACGCTCCCGGTAATACAAACCATATCAATCGTATAAGTTTATTTAATTTACATACCGCCAAAGTCACCTTTCTTCTGCCTTAAACCTGCCAATGTAGGATCAAGTTCAATGGCTTTATCACACATCTGCTGGCCTCTTTCTTTTTCTCCCTTCTTTTGAAAGCAAAGCCCTGCCTGGTAAAGCGCTTTTCCGTCTTTCATATCCATTTCCATTAACTTCTGACAGTAAGCAAGGCATTTATCATACATTTTACGGTCGTAAAATGCCAATGCAATGTCTCTTAATAATTCTTTATCCCCGGGTTTACGGGATATGATCTCAGTTAAAAGGGTTTCGCCTTTATCAAATTCCCCGCTATATAAATAAGAAAACCCGAGGTTCTCATTAAAATCATTGCTTCTGTTATATCCATTTTCTGCTGCTTTATTAAAACTGGTAACAGCATTTTTATAATTATCATTATTGTAATACAGTAAGCCCAATTCAAAATGCCATTTAGCTTTTGTGTCATCAAGCTGCACTGCCTTTACATAATAAGGTATGCCTTTACCTTCAAGTCCCATTTCAAGGTAGTTTCTTGCAAGCGTATAAGTTGCTTCTGCATCCTTTGGATCTTTTGCAATCATACTTAATAAACCTTTCTCTGCCTTTCCATAATCTTCCATATTAAAATATGACATAGCAATTATGCGTTCTCTATCTGAACAGGTCTTGCATTTCATGGCAAAATCAATGGCGTTCTGGAACTGGCGGTAACTGAAATAAAGGTTCATCAACTCTGCTATAGCAATATCATTATTGTTATCCAGTTCGTATGCTTTTGTAAAACTTAATTTAGAAGCATCTGTACGCCGCATTTCTTTATTAGCAAAACCATTTTCAATATAGGCCTGGGTATACTTAGGATTTAATTTGATGGCAGTTTCAAAATGTGCCGATGCTACCTGGTATCTTCTTGCTTTTTTTTCTTCAATGCCTTTTTCAAAAAAATAAGCAGCACTGTCAGTTGTTTGGGTAAATGCGTTGCCCGAAACGAGCATCACAAAGAGTGTAATGATGTTTTTCATAATGATAAGGGGTACAAAAATTAATCCATTAACGGAGTATTATACCTCCTAACGCCGGAAGATGAAGATTTATTTCATAAATACCCTTTTTTTTGTCCACCACACTTACTTTTGGAGATGGGTTAAAAACATTACCGGTGCCCCAGTATTTTCCCAGATCGCTGTTGAAAAGCTCTGTCCATGCTGCTTTACCCTTTACCCGTATCTTCCAATCTCGTCTTACTACAGGCGTCATATTTAAAACGACCAGCATATGGTCATCCTTCTTTTTGCCTTTACGCATATAAGCTATTACCGATTCTGAGCGATGGTTCAGGTCGATCCATTGAAAACCTCTGGCATTAAATTGTAATTCATGCAGGCAAGATTCATTCCTGTATAAATGATTAAGGTCTCGTACGCAATCCTGCATTTTCTGGTGACTGTCAAACTGTAAAAGTTCCCAATCCAGTTCGGTTTTATAATTCCACTCTGAGGTTTGGGCAAATTCATTACCCATAAATAAAAGTTTAGCTCCCGGGTGCGTAAACATATAGGTATATAAAAGGCGCAGGGTTGCAAACTTCTGCCATTCATCGCCGGGCATTTTATAAAGCATTGGACTTTTGCCATGCACCACTTCATCATGACTTAAAGGCAGCATAAAATTCTCATCATAATAATACATCATGCTGAAGGAAAATTTATCCTGGTGAAACTGCCTCATCAGCGGATCCATTTTAAAATAATCAAGTGTATCATGCATCCAGCCCATCATCCACTTCATACCAAAGCCAAGCCCCCCATCAGTTGTTGGTTTAGATATTTTTGGCCAGTCGCTGGCTTCTTCAGCAATGGTTTGTACATCAGGAAAATCACGGTAAACCGTTTCATTAAAAAGTTTAATAAATTCAATAGCTTCCAGGTTGCCGTTACCTCCAAATTTATTGGGTGTCCACTCTCCTTCCTTTCTTGAATAATCGAGCCGGAGTATTGAGTTAACTGCATCAACCCTTATTCCATCAATGTGAAATTGATCGAGCCAGAACCTTGCACTGCTGATCAAAAAAGAACGCACTTCTCCCCTTTCGTAATTAAAAATATAACTGTTCCAGTCCTGGTGATAGCCCTTGGTCATGTCGGCATATTCATATGTGTGTGTACCATCAAACATGAAAAGTCCATGAGCATCATAAGGAAAATGTGATGGTACCCAATCTAATATTACACCAATATCTTCCTGGTGAAAAGCATCTATCAAATCTCTGAACTCATCAGGTGTACCAAAACGTGATGTAGCTGCAAAATAACCCGTACCCTGGTATCCCCAGCTTCCATCAAAAGGGAATTCCATAACCGGCATGAGCTCAACATGTGTAAACCCCATTTTTTTAACATAAGGCACCAGGTGTTCTTTAAGCTGGGTATAGCTGTTAAAACTTTCTTCATCTGTTTTAACAGGCCGCATCCAACTGCCCAGGTGTACTTCATAAATACTCCACGGTGCATTTAGTGCATTGTGCTTTTTTCTTTTCTTCATCCAGGCTTTATCATTCCAGCGGTGTTCTGTTTGCCAGGTTATTGAAGCTGTAGCAGGTCTTAATTCGCAATACTGACCATAAGGATCAGTTTTTTTTGATACAGCACCTTTAAATCCCTTGATATAATATTTGTAGGTATCGCCCCTTTTAAAATTGGGAATAAAGCCTTCCCATATGCCGGATTTATCGAGCCTTACAAAAAGCGGGTGAAGCTGTTCTTTCCACCCGTTAAATTCACCAATAACAGAAACTTTGGTTGCATTGGGGGCCCATACTGCAAAATAAAATCCCTTTGTGTTCAATACCTCACGGTAATGGCTGCCGAATTTTTGATAGCCGTTATACAAAGTGCCGTTCCTGAAATTGACAATATCCTCATCATTAAAAAGAGAATAATTCCACACTGGTTTTAGGGAGTCGATAAAATGCTCATCTTCATATGTTGTAACAATATTATTGGCCGGTTTACTTGTTTTGGATGAAGTAACTTTTACCGGCTGTCTCTTTGATGTTGCCATTTATGGAATTGCATTTTGAAGATAGTATTTAAATATTCAATTTTGTTTTAACGTAAATTTAAGCATACCGTTTAAGTTATTCATAATAAATATATACATCTTTAAGCTCTATTTAATATCTGCTTTTTACCAATCCAACTACTGTATGTCAAAACTTACTGCATTTGCATTATTGTTTGCAATATTATCTATCAGCACAAATACCACGGCTCAAACTACTTCTGTATCGGGCACTATTCAAGATACGGTGCAGCGCAAAGGAGTAGAGCATGCTGTTGTATTATTACTTACGCCCGTTGATTCGATCCTTTACAAGTTTGCACGTACCGATGCAAAGGGAGATTATTCATTTAAGAATATCAGGGAAGGAGATTATATCATGATGACCACCCATCCCTACTTTGCCGATTTTGTTGATAATATCAATGTAAAGGCCAATGCATTTACAATTCCGCAGGTTGCACTTACCTCAAAAAGTAAATTACTGCAGGAGGTTATCGTTAAAACAGGTAATCCCATCAGGATAAAAGGAGATACTACTATTTATACGGCTGACAGTTTTAAAGTAAGCGCCAATGCTAATGTTGAAGAGCTGCTTAAAAAATTACCCGGTATACAGGTAGATAAGAACGGTAAAATAACAGCCATGGGAGAACAGGTTACTAAGGTACTTGTAGATGGGGAAGAATTTTTTGGGGACGATCCCGGCATGGCAGTAAAGAACCTGAGGGCAGATGCGGTTAAGGAGGTACAGGTGTTTGATAAAAAAAGTGAACAGGCAGAATTTACAGGCATTGATGATGGTGTAACACAAAAGACAATCAATCTTAAATTAAAGGAAGATAAGAAGAAGGGCTATTTTGGAAAGATAGACCTTGCTGGCGGGTTGGTTAACAAAATTGATGACAGGTATAACAGTAATATTTTACTTAGCTCATTTAAAGGTAAGAGAAAGATATCAGGCTTTTTCATAACCGGTAATACAGGACAGGATGGATTGAGATGGCAGGACAGTGAAAAATTTGGCGGCGAAAATGAGAACATGAGTGTATCACTGGATGATAATGGAGAGGTTTCTTATATGTGGACGGGAGGAAGCAATGATGAAGAACCTTATGTAAATACCCAAAATGGCTTTATACGGAATATGAATGCAGGTTTGCAATACAGCAATAAATGGAATGAGAAACAAACACTAAATATTTCGCCAAAATACAACAGCCAGATCTATAACAACGGGCAGAGCAGGTTTGCACAATCGCAATACGGTGATTCTGTTCTCATTGACCGGTCAACCACCAATACCTATATAAACAGGTATAATTACAAAACCACCGGCAGCTACGAAATAAAATTAGACACTAACAATACCATTAAATTTACAGCAAAAGCAAATTTTTATCATACAGAAACTGATGAAGACCGGACATCAGAAAGCACAGGTAACTTTGGTACGCTTAAGAACTCGATGAACAGCCAGGTTAAAACAACCTCCGACAAACAATCCTTATTTGCAAGCCTGCTTTTTAAGCACCGGTTTAAAAAACCAAGAAGAACAATATCCCTGAATACGGACTGGAACAGGTTAACATCAGACGTCTCCAATAATCTGAACTCTTTTAACCAGGCATATTTTGATGGATTGCCTACAATTGCGCAGGATATTGATCAGCAAAGATTCACAGACAAATCCAATACAAGGGTTTCGGCAAGGCTGATCTATACTGAGCCATTAAGCAAAAAATATTCACTGGAACTGGGTTACGAACTGAGTTACAACAAAGGGAAAAATGACCAGGTAACTTTTACTTATTCGCCTGTTTCAGGAAAGTATGACCAGGCCGTTGATTCATTGACAAATGATTTTACACAGTCTTTTATGATCAACAAACCATCCGTGCGTATCAGCTACAGCGACAAAAAAATAAAATTCAGTTTTGGTTCGGGCTTTGGATTTACAAAATTTGATCTGAAGGATAATACCATGAACAAAGATTATTTACGCAATTATACCAACTTTTTTCCGTCAGCTAATTTTAATTATACTTATAAAAGCCAGCATAACATAAGGATCGGGTATAATGGAAATACTTCCCAGCCTTCCATCAGCCAGTTACAACCGCTCAGGAATAACAACGACTATTTTAACCAATACATTGGAAACCCGGAGCTAAAACCATCTTTTACAAATTCAATCAATATTTCGCATAACACGTATAATTTTCTGAAAGATATTTTTACTTACCAGTCATTTAATGTAAGGCTAACCAGTAATAATATAACCAATAACCGGGTTGTTGATCTGGATTCTGGTAAAACCGTTACTCAGCCCATTAATACCAATGGTAATTACTCTATGGGCTTTTGGGGAGGTATGGGTTTTAAGGTTAAAAAAATTAATACCAGGGTTTATATTGGCCCGGGATTCAGATACAGTAAAACTATAGATGTTTTTAACAGTGTTCTCAATTCTTCAAAAACCCTGAGTGCAGATCTAAGCCTGAATATTTCGAAGGAAAAGGAAAAAAAGTATGAATTTGGTATCAGCAATAATATATCGTACAATAACAATAAAACCACGCAGAACAGCACTTCATCAAATTATTTAACCAATACCTTATCACTAAGTGCCAAAGTTTTTATACTAAAGTCACTGTCAGTACATTCGGATTATGAATTTTATACACAGCAAAAAACAGAACAGTTAAATACAGGGCTAAGTTTTCAGTTGTGGAATGCCAGGCTGGAAAAGACTTTTAAAAAAGATGAGTTTACAGCTTATATCACAGTACGTGATATCCTGAATCAAAACGTGGGCATTACCAGGAACTTTGACCGCAATACATTTAATGAAGTAAGAAACGACCGCCT
>JBBSJI010000029.1:0-32352 GCA_038257425.1 Chitinophagales bacterium | reverse complement strand
GTAAGGTCATCAATGGTGGTTACGCTGCCACTTATTACTGAGTTACGGGGTAAAAAACTATCCACTTTTTTATTAAAATTCATTTTTAAATTTTTCTAAAAAATCAATACCGGCAATAGTTTCATTCTCATAGCACCACATCTGGTACACTACCAAAATTACCAACATGAAGATACACTACGCATTACTCCGTTTATCTGGTACAACCAAAATCAATCTTTGATAATAATTGTTTTTGCCCATTCTTAATAATAAATAAACTGTCATTATTCATATCTTTGTAAACAGAATCTTTAATTGTTATTTTATCATACAATCCACTCATTTCATAAACTAAAATTAGTTTTTCTTCCAATGAGTCTTTATAATTTTTAATTACTAAAGTTTTGTACGAATGCTCATCATAATCAATATATTTTTTTTTACTTCCCCATATAAGTATTTTTTTACAAAATCATCATACACCTCACACCTATAATTCCTTTTTAAATCAGGAACAATTCGAAGTAATAACAAGATTATTATTACAAATGCTATAAGAATATTTTTATATTTTTTCATGTGCTAACAATTTTATGGTCATTCCACCAAATAAAGGAACTGATGGTGTTTTAATGGAATTTGTTGATGATTTACCAGCACTACCTTCACTTACCGGATTAAAGTGTATATAATCCAATTTTTGTTTTGCAACTCCCTGGCTGTAAATTTCTATCCCAATCGAATCTCTTTGCCAAATTTCATGTTTTTTATTTGAAGCCTTTACTTCGTACAAAGATGATTTACCTGCTCCTTTTAACTGCTTTAAAAAAGTATGCGACGTATACTTCAATAAGCTACCCTTTGGCGTTTCTTTTCCGTTCATTTCATTTTGTTTCCAAATTAAATGCATATGGTTTGGCATTAGTACAAAGGCATAAGCGGTAATTAATTTTTCATCCGAAAGTTTTTTTAAATATTCAACAATTAATTTCTTGGCCTCATCATCCTGTAACAATGGAAACCATTTGTGTATGGTAGCTGTCCAAAAATAAATTTTACCTAATGAAGTATGCGATTTTCTTTGTTGTAAATCCATTAAGCAATTTAATGTTTTTTTATAGATGTTATATTGGTTCGTGAGCCACGAACCAAGGCGGAGTGTATTCAAAAAAATCTAAAAGTAATGGATATGACCGCATTTACCTTGTGCATGGAAAATAATTTACCTATTGTTGTTTTTGATATGAACACCGAAGGTAATTTGCTTAAAGTGGTTACCGGCGAAAAAGTAGGTACACTGGTATCTTAATAAATTAAACATAATTAAAAGGAGCCGCATTTAAAAGCAGCTCCTTTTTTAATTTCAGAAACTAAAGCGAATTGAGATATGAGATTATTTGTGGTAAAGATTTTTTTATGGGTACTATCCGTACATGCTGTGTTGAAGAATTGGCAGCAGGTAATTGTGTTATTGTCGATTCGTAACCTAAATAATAATCATTGCCCTGTTTAGATATAACTACCACTGTAATTTGCTTACCCACCGGCAATTTAGCAGAAACAAATTTCCGGGAACCTAAATCGCCCGGCATAGCCACTACCGAACGCATATCTTTAAAAACTGTATATGCAACTGTATTGGAATTGGTAAAATAGGTAGCAATATCTGCACTTACTTTTACTTTGGCTACTGTACTCAGGTCATATACCTGGGCAAGACTTATCCAGCGCAGGCGGTTGGTAAGAATCTCATAAGCTTGTGTAGTAAAAGCTATAGTATTGTTTGTAAGATCTGGATTGGGTAACCAGTTAAAATGTGTGGGATTATTCTCATCACCAATAAAAAATTTCATTTGTTGGTTAACAGGAAGATCAACATAGCGGATACTTATCCTGACACCGGGGGCTAACTGGAGTGGCTGGCCGTCTTTTGTAAGTTTAATAAAAATATGACCTGCAGTTACCATCATGCTGTCGTTTGTTGTACCTGGTTTATCCAGTCGTATCATATCGCCTTTCTTTTTTACGGCCAATAGCTCTACATCTATTTTTCCTGTAACAATCTGGCCAGATCCATTTGCACAGCAGAATGGAGGAAAAGTTACCTGGATACCAAAAGGAGTATTTAGACTAACAGTGGAGGCATTAACCGTAATAGTATCCTGGTATGGTTGCGCCGATAAATTATTTTTTAAAACCGTTACCGGCATCGTAGGTGTAACAGTGGTTTGCCAGGCCGTATCTGGTCCGTTAAGCTGTCCGGGATCAGGTACAAAAATATCTGTATTTTTTTCACAGGCATTTAAAGTAAATGCAGCTGTGATGAATACCAATATGAATGTCTTTATGTTCATTACTAATCTTTTAATAATACTGTACCATTAACAGATACTTTAATTATAATTTTTGCTGCCTGTTATACCAAACTGAATTTCATTTTAGGCTCATGAGCGTTGGGTGAAATTCAAGTATGCCATCGGTATTAATCCAGGTCAAGCCGTATCCCCAATCTTAATCCTGCAGTTTGATATTTTTGTTTCAGTGTTAAACTCTCTTTATTCATTGGTGAAAAATTATACCTGAAATAAGGCTCAGCCATAATATGCCACCTGTCATTCAATTTATAATAAACGGATACAGCGCCGATAAAACCTATGCCTGCATTGGTTTTAAACTGGTATTGGGATGAGCCTTTGCCAGTAGTGATGCTTACAGGGTTGCCGGACATGTCCAGTACATCTCCCTTTTGCCAGCTGTAAATATTTATTATTGCACCGGCATTGATATTAGCATGTAGCTTGCCATTGCCAAGCTCATAACCGGCTACAAGCGGTATATCTATACTACGATACCTGTTGATGGTAGTCTTGTATCTCGTACCCGTGGTTGTATAACTGCCAATGGTATCGCCATTATTATTAATGATATAAGTTACCTGTATAACATTGCCCTGGTTGAAAGTAAATTTTTCATTTATCTGGCTGTAGTTTATACCTCCTCTTACACTCATGGAATTATTGAACACTTTCGTATAACGTACACCGGCACTAAAACCAGATTTGAATCTTGTACTCTCTTTCCTTTTTTGCAGGTAGGCCGAATTACCGGTATCATGTAGGCTTCGGATGGCATAATCCGGCCCGCCATAAAATTCTACATATCTTTTGTTGCCTGCAGCATCCTTTTCTAAGCCGGGGCAATCCGGCAAATAAAAAATAATAGGATCAAAACTTAACTGATCTTCTTTGCCAGCCTTGCGTTTTACTGTATATTTTTCTGCATTAAAAGTAAGCCTTCCTAATAGCGTGCCTTGTCCTTCATATTCATCCTCTGCTAAACCAGGAGATGTTGTATTAACTAAAACATTTCCCAGGCCAGTGTAGTATTTTTTATTGTCATAGCTTTTGCCCGGTTTATTTTTTTCATCATCAGATTGAAGTGCCGGTGAAGAAATAGTAGCTTTAACTGCACCGGGCGCTATAAGTGGAGTGCCATTATTTACAGGATCAACCGCTGTAGCTGTTGTTGCATCTGTATTTATGATCTCAGATGTAAGTAGTTGTTCTGAATTTGAGTCATTGACAGGTAAACTTGTTTTTGCAGGGACTGTATTTTTAGTTTCAATCGCAGTTTGAGCTATTGTTGGAGTGAAATGTTGAGTATAATATATCCAGGCGCCGCCACTGCTTAAAGCAATGGTAAGTCCTAAGATCAGTAATTTATTCCTGTTGTTTAACATGGACACCCAAAATCCGGCGGGCCTTTTTTTGCCTTTTGCAGCAATAATTTTTTCCCAGATGCGTGGATGTACATCTGGAGAATAATTGTTAAACTGCTGTTTTATATGTTCATCAAAATTGCTCATACCGCAACTTTTTGTAATTGTAAAATTTGTTTCTGCAGCATATTCCTTGCTTTTACCAACTGGCTTCTGCTGGTACCCGGTTGTATACCCAACATCGCTGCAATTTCATCATGCTGGTATCCTTCAATAACATATAGGTTGAAAATAAGCCGGTAGCCATCGGGTAAATTATTTATCAGTACCAAAAGGTCTTTTTCTGTAAGATGCCCATAGGTGGATGGCTCCATTGCATCTTCATCCCTGTCTCTTACTTCATAACCAACTACTTCTTTCTCATATCTTCGAAGGGAATATTTTTTCAGCGCTGTGTTTACCACGATCTTTCTTATCCATCCTTCAAATGATCCTTCAAATTTAAACTGGTGGATCTTGTCAAACACCTTGATAAAAGCATCCTGTAAAATATCCTCTCCATCTGCACTGTTCCGGGCATAACGGTTACAAACACCAAGCATACGGCCGGCGAAGCGGTTGAATATCTCCTTCTGGCAGGAGGCATCATCCTGTAAACATCCTCGTATGAGTTCGTCTTCCGTCAATTATAACTAAGTTTACATCGGGCTTTTTTTGTTGTTTAAGATACCCCGACACAATTATACGCTGCCCAACAGAATTTTATTGTTTAAAAGGTACAAAAAAGGGTTGAATTTTTTGTTTAAAGGCTGTAAAATCAATAATTTGAAGCTGACACTCAAAACCCGGTATTTAGATCATGCTATCAGAAGAACAGGTAAAAAAAATAATTTCCGCTAATGAAAGCCTGCAGGTTCAGCTTGCAGATGCCAATGCTATATTGGCTGCCAGGGAAAGCGAGATCGAATTTTTGAGTGCCGAACTTGCAGAATCAACAGCCCTGCGGAGTAAATTAGATAGCCAGCTGAACCAGATTGAAAGTATTCAAAACCAGCTGGAAAACAAACAGCAGGCTGCCAAAGGAGCCGAAGAAAGAGAATTTGAATTGCACCAGGAACTTACCGAAATGGCAAAACTTAATAAAAAGCATAAAGAACTCATACAGGAATATGCGTACCTCAGCAGCCAGTTAGAGGATGCGCAAGCCCAGCTAATGACATTAAGAGAACATAATTTTCAATTAGAAAATAAAACGGGTCGTATGGGTGAACTGGAAAGCAGGCTTGAGATCGCCTTGCTGGAAAGAAATGATCTTCAAAGCAGGGTAACTACCCTGGAATCGCAGAAGTATTTAAAGGATTTTAATCTTTAAGATAGGCTCTCTTAAAAATATAGACAAACACTTGCATTGCTGCGGGCTATTGTATATTTTACTGCTCTAAAACTTATTGCATTAACTTTTTTAAAAATCAACTCATTTATGGAAGCACAAAACAATGCTGATAACGGCAAAACTACTGCCATAGTAGCCTACATTACGATCATCGGATGGCTTATTGCATATTTTGGTATGCACCAATCTAAAAAGACCTCATTGGGTAGTTATCATTTAAGGCAAACGCTATTATTATTTATTTGCGCAATAGTCTTCCAGATCATTGCGTATTCTATTACCATAGCAATGCCTGCAATTGGCCTTATCTTTTCTATTTTAAGTATTGGGTTTTTAGTATTATGGATAATGGGTTTAATTGCTGCAATTAATGGAGAGGAAAAACCAATGCCTATCATCGGCGCAAAGGCACAGGAAATGTTTAAGGGGATTTAATACTCCTTGGTTTTAAATTTCAGTCAATTTAAATTATTTTAAAAGCATCCAATTAGCCGGGATGCTTTTTTGTTTGAACTAATTAGCTGAATTTTACATCTGAAACTCTAAAGCATGAATAAAAATATTGCTCATTTAAGAAAGGAATACCAGTTACAAAGTTTATTGGAAACTGATGTTGCAGATGATCCCTTTGTTCAATTCAACAACTGGTGGAAAGATGCATTAGACAGCCAGCTTGATGAACTAAATGCCATGACTTTGGCTACAGCCTCTCCTGCCGGAATTCCTTCTGCAAGAACTGTGTTGCTTAAGTCAGTTACTGATAAAGGCTTTGTTTTTTTTACTAATTACAATAGCCCCAAAGGCAAAGAGCTGGCAGAAAACCCAAATGCATGCCTGGTATTTTTCTGGAAAGAGCTGGAAAGGCAGGTTCGGATACTGGGTAAAACAGAAAAAATAAGTAGTGAAGAAAGTGATGAGTATTTTAATTCCCGGCCCTTTGGAAGCAGGATAGGGGCATGGGCATCTCCGCAGAGCAGTGTAATTGCTTCAAGAGAAATCATTGAAGAAAATATTAGTAAATATGAGCAGCAGTTTGATAAAGAAAATATTATAAGGCCACCTCATTGGGGAGGCTATATTGTAATACCATCAGTAATTGAATTCTGGCAGGGGCGTCCAAACCGCCTGCACGATCGTATTCAATACTCAAGATTGGAGGAAGGGGGTTGGAAGATTGAAAGGCTTGCACCATAATACGATGTTTGATGTACGAAAATCAGATAGCTGGACCGTAAATCGTAAATCAAACATTGTACATTAAGTTAAGCTTTTTTCTTAGCTGCTTTTTTTGGTGCTGCAGCTTCAGCAACTGCTACAACAGCTTTCTTTGCTGGTTTTGCCGGCCTTGTTTTACCAAACGAACCACTGAATATCTTTCCTTTTTTTGTTTTAATATCACCACGTCCCATAATTTTCTTTTTTAGTTATTTATAAATTTAAATCTTACAAAAAAAGCAAGGTACTACAGCACCTTGCTTTTTAATGTGTTTAATGCAAGATTACATTTTAGCTGATAATTCTTTACCGGCTTTAAACTTAGCAACCTTCTTTGCTTTAATTTTGATAACAGCACCTGTTTGTGGATTGCGGCCATTACGGGCAGCTCTTTTTGAAACAGAAAAAGTACCAAATCCTACTAGTGTAACTTTACCACCACCTTTTAAAGTTTTAGTAACTGCAGCTACAAAAGAATCTAAAGCAGCGTTTGCCTGTGTTTTAGTAATACCTGCATCGTCAGCAAGTTTTGAGATTAATTCAGCTTTGTTCATGATATTTTTTTTTGAATTTTTTAACTGCAACAAATATAGAAGGTTTTTAACTGCAACAAAATTTTTTTAAAAAATATTTTTTTGCAGAGATGGGCTGTAAACCCTATAAAACAAGGGGTTTCAGCAAATGGAACGGTATTTTTACCATTTAGCCGACGGCGCCTTCTTTTCTGAAAGCCCTTTCTGTAAAGGGTTTCAGGGTAATTACTTTAATATCCTTTGTCCGTGCGGTTTTTAAGGGAATATAAAAAGGCATCAATATTAAGTAAAACCGGCAAATAATTGTTTTGCACAATTAGTTAACAACCTGCATTACCGACCTGAAAGCAATGAATTGATGGCCCCATTTATCAAAACTTTTTTGGCGCATAATGCCGGAGTGGATTTCAATATAATTGTTATATAAACCTTTGCTTTCGGCAAAATACTGTATGGCATAAGTAGGGCCTTCTGTTTCATCTACTTCAAGTAAACGTAAAATAACAGCATGGGTAAAGCAACCTGTTTGGATCACTTCAGGAATATGTTCTTCTTTTAACCAATGCAGCCAATCCTCCTCAATTGAGTGTACAATTTTTATTGTAACATTATAAATGGTCATGTCAAATAAATTATAATGTGGGTCAGTTCTTTAATTCTACATACACCGGGCAATGATCACTGTACTTTACATCCGGGAAAATATCCGCATCTCTCAATTGTTTTTTTAGCGGCTCAGTAACGGATATATAATCAATACGCCAGCCTTTATTATTCAGGCGTACAGTGGGAAAACGTTGGCTCCACCAGCTATACCGGTGCGGTTCTTTATGAAACTCCCGGAAACTATCTATCCAGCCACCCGATAAGAAATTTGTCATCCATTCCCGCTCTTCCGGTAAAAAGCCACTGCTTTTTTTATTGCCCTTTGGATCGTGAATATCAATTTCATGGTGGGCAATATTATAATCACCCACTAAAACGATTTTAGGGTTAGTTTTTTTTAATTCAATTAAATAGGTATGAAATTCCTTAAGCCAGGTATATTTAAACTCCTGTCTCAAATCGCCACTGGTGCCTGAGGGAAAATACGCATTGATCAAACGGATATCACCAAAGTCCATCTGCAATACCCTGCCCTCATCATCGCTTACTGCGTTGCCATTGCCTAAAATAACGTTATCGGGTTTGATCTTTGAGAAAATAGCTACACCACTATAGCCTTTTTTTTGTGCACTAAACCAATGGTGATGGTAACCCAATTCTTCAAGTTGTTTTACATCAACATCGCCCTGGCTTGCCTTGGTTTCCTGTAAGCAGATGATATCAGCAGGGTTGGTTTTTAACCAGTCAATAAATCCTTTTTTAATAGCGGCACGAATACCGTTCACGTTGTAAGAGATGATACGCACTTTAATTTATTTAGTTATTATTGTTGTAAAAATAAGCAATGGAAAATAATAACACCGTAAATAATAATGAAGAAACAGTTGACCTGTTAGCTGAAGAATCTTACATCGATAATCATTTTGAATATGCCACCCAGGGACAACGTTTTTTAAACTGGCTGATTGATAATTTACTTATGCGCTACGGACTTGCATATTTAACAGGAATGGGAGTCGGCTTTATTATTGGCATTACTGCACCTGATTTTTTCCAGAATATTACTCATAGAGACACAGGTATATTCAGTACGCTCTTTTTTATAGGGTTGTTGATAGCGTACCTGAATTATATAATTTATTATACACTTTGTGAAAAATTATTCAGGGGTTATACCCTGAGTAAAATCATTACCGGAACAAGGGCTATAAGACAGGATGGTACAGAATTGACTTTTAGAAATGCTTTGCTCAGATCTTTATCACGTTGTGTTCCTTTTGAAGTGTTTAGCGGATTCAGTACATTAACCTGGCACGACAGCTGGACAGATACTATGGTTATCAAAGCAAGATAAATTATTCCAAAATAGGCCTTAACCACCTTGTAGTGTCATCAATGCTCATTCCTTTTCTTAGGGCATAATCTTCTAGTTGGTCTTTTTCAATTTTGCCTACGCCAAAATATTTACTTTCGGGGTTTGCAAAATACCATCCACATACGGAGGATGCCGGGTACATGGCCAAGGATTCAGTAAGTGTAATGCCGGTTGCTTCTTCTCCTCCCAGCAATTCGAATAATTTATATTTTTCGGTATGATCAGGACAGGCAGGATAACCCGGTGCCGGTCGTATGCCCATATATTCTTCCTTAATTAGCTGTTCGTAACTCAGGTGTTCTTCTGAAACATAACCCCAGTATTCTGTCCTTGTTTTTTTATGAAGCAGTTCAGCAAAAGCCTCAGCCAGCCTATCAGCCAAAGCCTGCAGAATTATTTTATTGTAATCATCATGATTGGCTTCAAAGTTTTTGATATGCTTTTCTATTCCTTGAATTGTAACGCTGAAGGCGCCGATATAATCAGCCCCCTGTCCCCCGAAGGGGGAACTAAGATTGTTACTCTCTTTGATTGAGGGTTGAGACTTTAGTTCCAAGATAATAGTTTCTTTAACTTCGTCTGGTTTTTCAATTACCTCATCATTTGTAAATCTGATGACTTTAAAACCATTTTGTTTTAGACATTGTGTTCTTATTTCATCAGCTTCTTTATTTTCAGGCAGTTGATGAATAAGCCCATCAATTTCTACAATTAATCTTCGGTCAAGACAAACCAGGTCTGTAATATATTGTCCAATGATATGTTGTCTTCTGAATTTAAAACCTTCTAATTGTTTAGTCTTCACTAATTCCCAAATAATTTCTTCAGCTTTTGTAGGTTGATTTCTATGTTGCAATGAATATTCTTTCAACAACGGATATGTAAACGGGTCAGCCCATTCATATCCGAAGCCCGCTTTTTCCTCCCCTTCCCCAGGGGAAGGAGCTTCAGCCGAGTCCTGATTTGAAGAACTGGTTGTTGGGGATGGGCTTGGAGCAATAAAATCAGCCAAAGATAAATTCGGCTGTCCTGTAGTCTTTTTAACCTGCTGCCGCAGGAACTCCAATTTGATTTTTGATTTTTGATTTTTGACTTCAACAGTATCAGCATGTGTTTTTTCAGCTTCCCAAAAACCAACAATACCTCTTGCACTAAGCCATTTTTCATCAATGATCTGCTGCAATAATTTTTTTGCATCGTTAAACAGTTTGGTTGCTTCAACCCCAATAACAGTGTCAGTAAGTATAGCCGGGAATTTGCCATGCATTTCCCAGGCAATAAAAAATGGCTGCCAGTCAATATATTCAGCAATTTCTGCTAACGGATAATCTTCTAATTTTTTTGTTCCTGTAAATTTTGGTTCAACAGGCTTATAGTTTGCCCAGTCAATTACAGCACCATTCTTTTGTGCTTCTTCAAATTTTAGATATTTCCTGGTTGATTTTTTATTGCCGAAATCTATGGCCAGTTTATCATATTCTGCTTTAATGTTTTGTAAAAAAGCGGGTTTCTGTTCTTTGCTCAATAAACTTCCTGCAACAGTAACACTGCGGCTGGCATCCAGCACATGTACAACACCATCATCGTATTGCGGTGCAATTTTTACTGCTGTATGCATACGGGAAGTAGTTGCCCCACCAATCATTAAAGGCAATGTTATATTCCGTCTTTTCATCTCATGTGCCACGTGTACCATCTCATCCAGTGATGGCGTGATCAGTCCACTCAGGCCAATGATGTCAACTTTTTCCTTTACAGCCGTATCTAAAATTTTATCTGTAGATACCATTACACCCAGATCAATAATATCATAACCATTGCAACCAAGTACAACACCCACAATATTTTTTCCAATATCATGCACATCACCTTTTACTGTTGCCAATAAAATCTTTGCAGCGCCTGCGGTTTCTTCATTTACAGTTCCCGCTGCTTTATGTGCATTTTTCCGGTCTTCTTTTTCCTGCTCAATAAATGGTGTTAAAACAGCAACAGCCTTCTTCATCACCCTGGCACTTTTTACCACCTGCGGTAAAAACATTTTACCCGATCCAAAAAGATCGCCAACTATATTCATACCATCCATCAGCGGGCCCTCGATCACATCCAATGGTTTTGGATACTTTAACCGGGCTTCTTCGGTATCTGCATCAATATAATCTGTAATGCCATTTACCAATGCATGTGATAACCTTTTTTCTACAGGTTCATCTCTCCACTTTTCATCTTTAATTATTTCTTTTCCTTTTGCTTTAACTGTTTCTGCAAAAGCGATCATTTTTTCCGTTGTCTCGTTGTTGTCATTATTCCTGTTCAGGATCACATCTTCACATAGAGCTCTTAAGCTGGGTTCTATTTCATCATACACCACCAATTGGCCGGCATTTACAATGCCCATATCCATACCGGCTTTAATGGCATGAAACAGGAATACACTGTGAATGGCTTCCCGTACATGTTCATTGCCACGGAAGGAAAAGGAAACATTGCTTACGCCGCCGCTCACTTTGGTAAGTGGCATGTGCTGTTTAATCTCACGGGTAGCTTCAATAAAATCAACTGCATAATTATTATGCTCTTCAATACCGGTTGCAATGGCAAAAATGTTGGGATCAAAAATAATATCCTGCGGAAGAAAGCCAACTTGCTCTGTCAATATCTTATACGCCCGCTTGCAGATCTCTACTTTTCTTTTCCTGGTATCTGCCTGTCCCACTTCATCAAAAGCCATTACAATTACAGAAGCTCCGTAGCTTTTGCAGATGAAAGCCTGCTCAATGAATTTGGCCTCGCCTTCTTTCATCGAAATAGAATTAACGATGCATTTTCCCTGTACACATTTTAATCCTGCTTCAATAATTTCAAATTTCGAAGAATCTATCATGATGGGGATCTTCGCAATATCAGGTTCAGACTGAACAAGATTTAGAAAGGTGGTCATTGCCTGTACACCATCAAGTAACGCATCATCCATGTTCACATCAATTACCTGTGCACCGTTCTCAACCTGTTGCCGGGCCACAGCCAGTGCGGCTTCATACTGTCCTTCACGTATCAGGCGTGCAAACATTTTACTGCCGGTAACATTGGTGCGTTCTCCTACATTTATAAAATTTGTTTCGGGACGAACAATTAAAGGTTCTAATCCGCTTAAACGTAAATATGGTTTAATAACAGTCATTCAATTTTATTTAGTCAGCTAATTCTAATTCAACCACAGGCAATTGCCTTGGTTGAAACTTTGCTACTTCTTCAGCAATATGTTTTATATGATCAGGCGTAGTGCCGCAGCAGCCGCCAACAATATTTACAAACCCTTCCTTAGCCCATTCTTCAATAATATGTGCCGTTTCGTGTGGCTGCTCATCGTACTCACCAAACGCATTAGGCAGGCCTGCATTGGGATAGGCAGAAGTATAACAGCCGGCTATTTGGCTCAACTCCTCAATATACGGCCTCATTTCAGATGCACCCAATGCACAGTTTAAGCCGATGCTGATGGGGTTGGCATGCATTACCGACACATAAAAAGCTTCCAGTGTTTGTCCGCTTAAAGTGCGGCCACTGGC
This sequence comes from Chitinophagales bacterium, assembly GCA_038257425.1. Classification (GTDB taxonomy): domain Bacteria; phylum Bacteroidota; class Bacteroidia; order Chitinophagales; family Chitinophagaceae; genus Ferruginibacter. The sequence goes on along the minus strand of JBBSJI010000029.1, from coordinate 19,961 downwards.
ATCAGTGATGGTTCCTGAAATCATGATGGGTAATTCAGAAATATTATTTTTACGGAAGAAATTTTTAGCAGCATATATAGCAGCCTTTGCATTAAGCGTATCAAAAATGGTTTCAATCAATATAATATCAACAGCACCATCAACCAGTCCTTTTATCTGTTCGGTATAAGCTTCAGCTACGGTATCAAAAGTTACCGCCCTGTAGCCTGGGTTATTTACATCCGGTGAAAGCGAGAGTGTTTTATTAAGCGGACCAATGGCACCTGCTACAAAGCGTGGCTTGCCCGGATCTTTTGCTGTAAATTCATCAACAGCCTTGCGGGCACATTTTGCAGAAGCCACATTTAATTCATAGGCCAGTGATTGCATATCATAATCGGCCTGGGCAATAGAAGTGCTGCTGAAGGTATTGGTTTCAATAATATCGGCACCTGCTTCTAAATATTGTTTGTGAATCTCTTCGATGATCTGTGGCTGGGTAATACTCAACAGGTCATTATTGCCTTTTACATCGGTATGCCAATCCTTGAACCGCTCACCACGGTAATCTTTTTCTTCCAGTTTATGGCGCTGTATCATGGTGCCCATGGCGCCATCAATAATAAGGATGCGTTCTTTTAAACAATCCTGTAATGTTTTCATTTCACTTCAATTAAAGTTGAATAAAGGACAATTGTACAAGAGTGCACTTCAACTTAGCTCAGTGTAAACTGCCAAAGTAGCCGCACCAGGGTATATTGCCCGGTTCACAAAAAATTCCATAAACTTTTAAACGAGAATCAATCTGAGAGAAGTAATGCAGAATTGCTTTCGTTTATTAGTTCGTTTTTTTACAGGTTGAACAATAAACAAATCCACCTGTTTGATGCTGCAAATTTATAATAAGAAAGCCGTAACACAAAATGTTACGGCTTTAAATAACCCGGTCATCCTTATTATCAATGCTTACCAATATTGAAAACCCTGGAGAGATTGAAACCAAAACGGATATAACCCCTGGTCCATTTATCATCGGTATCGGTAATAAATGACTTTTCTGTCATACCATTTGAATTGGTTAAATGAAGCTGAAAAACATGGCCGCCGGTCTCAATATCCACTCCAACAGCCAGGCTGTTAAAATAGATATCGGGTTTAGCATCAGGCAGCTGGTAATAATATTCTGCATTAATACTTACTCTTTTTGAGATCTTTAAACGGCCACCTATACCCAAGGCTACTGTATTTTTCCTTTTTAAGCCGGCTTTAATATTGTCCTTATCCTGGGTATAGGTATTGATGCTGTCTTGCTTATTATGGTGATGCACAAAAGTGGGCATCAGTTGTAAAGAAAACCTTTCGGAAAATTTGCGGCCAATAAGCAGTTGATGGGCAAAACTGGTCCTGTCCCCAAAACTGATCTTTATTCTGTCACCGGAAGTATCCCTCCTGGCAAGGTCGGTACGGGTTGCAAATGTTGATACCCAGGAAAGTGTAACAGGCATATTTATAGCACCTGTTGATTGCCGCAGTATCTTTACTTTAATCAATGCATCATAGGTTTTTTGCCAGGTACTATGACCAATACCCACCATGATATTTTTTGTGATGCCATAGTCGAATCCCATGCGCATGGAGGCCTGGTCTAATCCAAAAAAATTATAGATGCCGGTATTTAAAGGTGCAAAGCGATGGAGTATTCTTACATCTAAAACGCCTTTGCCGATGTTCTCCACAGAATGGCCGTGTATGATCCTTGTGGATTTAAAAGTTGCCGTAGTATATACTGTTTTGTTGGAATTATTTTCCAACTGATTCATAAGGTTGCCATCATCCTGTGCAAAAGCAGATGAACAAAAAATACAGAAACCGGTGATCAGTTTGATTACTTTCATATGCAGTAGGTATTAGTTGTTTTTTTTATCATAAGAACAAGATACTGTAACCTCCACCACTTTTGCAATATTATCTTTTACAATTTTTGGAATGTCAATTTTATAGTCTGAAAGCTTTACCCTAAATTTTGAGCTGACACTGATAACGCCTCCTGTTACAGATATTGTTCCCGTGCTGGTAATTTTATTGGTAATGCCATGTATGGTAAGATCACCTGCTACAGTAACAGGATAAGTTCCGTCAGTTTTAAAATTCACTTTTGAAAGATCAACGATCTTTCCTTTAAAAGTTGCTTTGGGATACTTTTTGCTTTCCATGTAGTTCTCATTAAAATGTTCTTCCATCAGGCTTTTTTTAAAATGGAAGGCATTAATGAGTAAGGAGAACTGGATCTCCCCTGTTGTTGTGTTGATGATACTGATCACCTGGTTATTATCTGCTTTGATATTCTCTATGGGTGCCGAAGAAAAAAATGAGATCATTCCGTTTTTTGTAAAGAAAACCTGTGCTGTACAGTTTACATAAACACTGCATAAAATTAAAACCAGAATTATTATTTTTTTCATGATGAGTTTCTTTTAAAATGGATAGCTTCTTATTAAAAAAACATCGCCGAGCAGGCCCATATCTATATCGCCACTGATGTAGCCGCTACAGATTCCTTTAATGCTGATCTTGTCTCCTGCTTTTGCATTAACTTTTTTGCCTTCAACAGTACAGTTGATAAATGCCTCTTCAACAGCAGTCTTTAAAAGTACCACCTGCTGCGCCTGTTGATTTACGGATACCTGGCTTACTTCACCTGATACCTGTACAACTTTGTTTGTATACAGTTCATTTGCTTTTGCTGAGTCTTTGATAAAGCTGTTGTACAGCTCAGTTGCAGTTACAGTTATTGCCGCAGCATCCTCAACATTTTTATGAGGTTTGTTCCATATGCGGTATGCGGCTACAAGACCAATGGCAAGGATGAGCAGTATTGCTACCAGGAATATTTTACCAGATTTCTTTGTCATACTTTGATTATCATGTGTATAACGGGTTTAATGCGAAAAAGGTTGCTGGTTAGTTGCCTGAGATGATAAAATTTTCTACCGAGATGCGGTTGCTAATACTTTTTGCCAAAGTCATCTCATCGGCATATTCCAGCTCTCCCCCAAAAGCAATACCACGGGCAATGGTGGTGATCTTTACCGGGTGCTCCTGTTTGCGGGGTTGTGTAGATAATTTCTTGCTTATATAATAGATGGTGGTATCGCCCTGTATGGTAGGACTAAGTGCAAAAATGATCTCTTCAATCTCTTCGGTTGAGATCCGTTCAACCAAAGCGTCAATGGTTAATTGTTCAGGCCCTATGCCATCAAGTGGTGAAATGATACCGCCTAAAACATGGTATATGCCATTGAACTGCTGTGTACTTTCTATGGCGATCACATCTCTTATATTTTCCACCACGCAGATCATTTCCTGCTTACGCATGGTATTGCTGCAGATATTGCAAAGCTCTTTATCAGAGATGTTATAACAGCGGATGCAGAATTTTATCTCATTCCTCATTTTGGCAATGATATCACTGAATTGGCTCACTTCGGCAGCATCCTGTTTAATAAGATGAAGCACCAGGCGTAATGCTGTTTTTTTTCCAATGCCGGGTAATTTGGCAAATTCATTAACCGCATTTTCTAAAAGTGAAGAAGAAAAAATCATAGGGCAAAAATAGCGGTTAGCGGTTAGCTTTTAGCTTTTAGGAATGCAGTTTTTTGCTAACAGCTAATTGCTTATAGCTAACAGCTTGTTTTATAGTTTTATCTCCCGCTCATTATCCCAATTGCCCCTTACACTTAATTTTTGCGAAAGGGCGATCACCTTTTCAGGTTGCAATTTTTTTGAATAATCACCGGGGTCCCATTTACCGTTTTTATTATCATCAAATAAGATGCGGATATCATATTCACCAGGGAGTATGAATTTATTGTTCCACTCAGCAGCAGTTAAAGGGTGGCTGTATTTTACCACTTCGCCCTGTACAAATTGTATTACAGGATTCTTGCCAAGATCAATATTGGAAAACCGCAGCACCACGTTTCCATAATCGGATTGTTGCTTTGTGGTAAAGCGGAACGTATCTGTCTTTACCAGAAAGTTTCCTGCGGAATCAGAAACTGCAGTAGTATCCATAATTAAACGGAACTCCATTCCTTCCTGCCATTTATTGGTCAAGCTGATCTTTGTTCTGCTGCTGTCAATGGTCCAAACTGCTGCAGGCACGGGATTATTGTTACTGTCTTTTAAAATTAATTTAGACGGCTCAAAAACTTTCAGGGGATTATTAAAACTGATGTAAAAGGGCGAGAGCAGTTCTTTGCTTTGATAACCGGGCGGTAAAGTATAAACCAGCTTTTTGTTATTGCCTGTTTTGGTTGTAACCACATTCCTGTTCTCTTTTTCCAGGGCCGATGCGTATAAAACAACTGCTTCTGTTTTTTCCGAAACAGTAACATCTGCACCTGCAAAAGCAAACAATTCTTTTTTTGAATTATAGGTTTTGCCTCCATCGCCATCTTTTAAAGCGTAAACCTTAAAATTGCCTGCTGGTAAATTAATAAAAGCAAAACTTCCATCTCCTGTAAGCCTGGCAACATAATCGGGTTTTCTTTTCTGTACCGCAGAATCATCAGCATTGCGGTATAATAAGGCAATTAATGTGCTGTCAGCATTCCCGCTTTCTGCAATTAAAACTTTACCCAGCAGCATAAAACTATCTATCTGGTTCCCTGTAGAAAAAACATAGGTAAAATCTTTCAGGGCATTACCTTCATTAATATCTACAATAGCATTACCAAAATTTATGCTGTAAGTTGTATTGGGCAATAAACTGTCTTTAAGTTTTACAGTTACCGTTCTCAATTTATGATCAACCGATGGATTTTTTTTGGGAAAAGGAGAGATCACTACATTGGTTTGGGCTTCCTTTATTTCCACGTACTCATTAAAATTTAGGGTGATCTTATTGCCTTTAAAATTTGTACTGTTTAGCGGGGGCGATGCACTTACCAGGCGTGGAGCGATGCTATCCTTTGGTCCGCCTGTTGGTGAGCCTATCTGTGCACAGCCTGCATTACTCATTATAATTATATACAGTATCGAAACAAGAAAAAATGTAAAAACGATATGGGTTGATTTCATCAAATGCATTTAAAATACAAACTTAACCTGTTTAGCTATTACGACAGGTATAAAAAACCTGGCTTTAAATTTTATTTAGCCTTTTCGGATTTTGCCAGGTATTAAAAACGGATACAATTTCAATATGATTTCTTTTGTTTTTATAGATAATGAGATTTCTTTTATACAACGTGTACTTTCTTAACCCTTTGCCTCTGTTTAAAAAAGGAAAGATAGTTGGATGCAGTGAAATAAGATTTAAAAATGCAGTCCACTTATTATGGAAAACTTGTACGGTGATTTTGCCAAATTTATATTCTATCCAGGCATACGTTTCATCTAATTCCTTTGATGCCTTGGGGGAAAATATTATTGGTTTAGGAGAGGCCATATTTTTTTGTAAGCTGAGCCATTACTTTTTTTGCAGGAATTCCTTTGCCTTCATTTAGTTGTTGCAGACTTGTTTCAATATTCTTTTTTTGCGAATCTGTTAAGCTAAGCCAACTGGCATTATTTTTTCTTTCCTGCTTCACTAAGGCGTGAAGTTTATACAGTTCTTTAACCGTTCTTTCAGAAGCATTATTTATTTCGTCAATTAATTTTTTTTTGATTGCTGTCATGTTAAACTTTCTATAATCAAATATACAAAAAAGGGTTTGAATTTAAAGTTCTGTTTCTTCTTCCAAATCATGCAATGCAACAGCCAGTTTATTGTTCTTTACAAAATTGCACCAGTGGCAGTCTTCTTTTCCGCAGCCTGTATAAAAATCACGGGCCTGTATTTTATGCCATACTTCTGTAAGCTGTTGTTTTACAGTTTCAATATCCTGCGGATTGATAATGATCTTTTCTTTACGGTATTCACCTTTTTTATCCGGCTCAATAAAATCAAATTCGGTACTGATCACCTTCCAGTCCTTCTGCTCATAATTATCAAGTAATATTTTATAGAATACAGCCTGGCGCCAGTAATCGCCGCCATTGGGATCTTTATCAGAAGGGGGTTTCATTTTGGGTATTGCATTATCAATATTGCCCGATTTATAATCTACTACGTTCACCTCTTTGCCGGTAAATTCCAGTTTATCCAGTTTGCCTTTCAAGGGAACGCCGTTAACCACAATGCCTCTTATATTTCTTTCAACACTCACCACTTTGTTCCATGTATGTACATATTTATCGTAGTATTCAGGCAACACGATAGACCCTTGTTCCATTCGTCTGTTAAATTCATTTTCTGTGAAATTTTCTCGGTGCTTTTCCATGTATTTATAAAAAACACTTACCATTTCCTCTTTTGTCGGAAAAGTTTTGGCAGGACTATCAAGCATTTTTGTGAAAAGCTTTTCCAAGGCCTCATGAACCGCACTTCCAAATTCTAATGTTTCACTTTTCCCCGAAGGGATACGAATTAAATTCTTATAATAAAAACCCAGAGGGCAATCTAGGTATGCATTTAAAGCTGTTACATTCATTGAAAATTTTTCAAGGATAGCTGTTATGAAATCCTCCTCACTTTTTTCTATTTCAGGAGCTTTTGCAATGAACTGTAAAATTTGAAAATCAATCATCATATCCAAGGGCAGAGTGATTTTTTCAATTGGCAATTGATGTTCCTCCAGAATTTCAGCAATGAACATGGATGGCTCTATCTCTTTGCCATCATTTTTATTTTTAGAAAAAGAAATATAGAGATGTTTTTCAGCTCGGGTTAATGCTACATAAAATAAACGTCTTAATTCTTCATCTTCCTTAGAAGCCGGTTGTGAAGTAAACATCGTATCAGGAAATCTATATCCACCACCAGGTTTTCTTTTTTTCTCCCAATAAGAGGCATTTGATCCTGATAGAAAAACGTATTCAAACTCAAGTCCCTTACTACCGTGTGCTGTCAGAAGATTAACAGCTTTATCGCTGCCCACAACTTGGTCTATAGATAATTTGATTTCTTCCTTTTGCATCAAATCAATTATGTCAATTAAGTCAGATAATTTTAAGAATGGATTACGCCCCGTTTCATTTTTAATGAAATCAAAAAATCTAGTAAGCAATTGCATAAGAAAAATCTTGTCGTGACTTTTCATTATGTATTCAAGTACTCCTCCTTTAACTATAATCTTTTCAAATAATCCTTGTATAGTTAAGTTTGAAACATCTGAAATTAGTTGCTCAATGACTTCACTCAGTTGTTTTAACTCATGATTTATACCCTGGTCAAATAAGTCTTTAGGAGGTGTATTAGCTTTGTCATGCATAAGTTTTCTTATAGAAGCCTGTTTATCCTTGTATTTCATCTTATTTGTCTCTACAGAAAGCTTAGCAATTTCAATAGGATGGATTTTATAAAAATCATAGTGCAGAATTTCAAAAAGCATTTTGTCACCACCATATGGAATATAATGCTCAGCATTTAGGTATCGGAGAATTTCTATTACTTTTTTTATAAAAATATTTTCCAATAAGTTTATACTTCGTTTGCTATAGAAGGGGATTTTCTTCAGCCTGAAATAACCTGCCAACTCTTCACCATATTTATTCTCTTTATAAATAACAGCGATCCTCCCCGGTTCAACCTGCTGCTTAAGTAATGCAGCAACCCGGTTTGTTATATCTGCCATTTCATCTTTGGCAGTATTGTATTCGTGTAAAACAGGATGATTTTTTAATTCCATCAATTCTTTACGGGAACTGATGAGCTCTTTGCTCAGCCCTTCGATCTGTTTCACCAGCCTTTCTTCATTGCGGTTGATAAGCGTTTTCGAAATATCAAGTATGGGTTGTGTACTTCTGTAATTGCTGGTTAATACTACCGTCATCAGGTCCTTTGTATAACGTGTTGCAAATACCAGCATGTTTTCTACATTGGCGCCCTGGAAACGATATATGCTCTGGTCATCATCGCCCACTACAAAAACATTGGGCCTTTCCCAGTAATTGATCAGCAGTTGTACCAGTTTGTTTTGTGTGCCACTGGTATCCTGGTATTCATCCACCAGCAGGTATTGAAATCTTTCCTGGTAATTGGCCAGTATGTTTGTATGTTCTTCAAAAACATTGATCACCCAGTTGATCATGTCATCAAAATCGTAGCGGTTCCTTTTCCGCATCAATGCCTGGAAATTAGCAAATTCATTCACAGCTGCCCCCAGCTTTTCCATCTTCTCTTTTTCCTCTTCTATTTTATCGGTACGTACATCCCCTTTATTAAATTCCTTTACTTTTCGTTTCGCAATGTATTCATCCCGGTTGGGCAGGTCGTTAATGTACGCATCAATTCTTTCATTGATAAATGCCGCTGTCCATCCTTCTCTTTTCATTGAGGAGAAAAGACTACGCAGGTTGTTGATCTCGTAATACACATCGCCGCGGTATCTTTTAAGCGGGTGGTTTTTTGGGAAGGCATCAATGAGTTGCTTGAACATTTCTATACTCTCCAGTTCCGAAACTGCATCAAGCGAATTTTTTTCAAACAGGTTCAGGTTATCCTGTATCACATCATTACAAAAAGCATGAAAGGTGTAGATGTTCACTTTATATGCATCTGCGCCAATGAACTGCTGCAATCTTTTACGCATGGCAATGGTGCCGGCATCGGTGTAAGTAAGACAAAGGATATTCTCCGGCAGGGCATCGGTTTCCAGTAATATCTTTCCAATTCTTGCGGCAAGTATCTGTGTTTTGCCGGTACCCGGCCCTGCAATCACCATTACCGGCCCATCAATGGTATCAACAGCTTTGCGTTGTTCATTGTTGAGTTTCTGGTATTCTTCATCAAATTTCTTTTGTAATATTTCCCGGTAATGACGCATTGTCCAAAGATACCGGATTGGATATATTTGATTGCAGTAATTATTGAACAAAATAAGCCGGTAAATGTTATAAGCACATGAGTAAAGTGTATTCTTTTAAAACAGTTCAAAAAATTCCTGTAAGCCTTGATAAGGCCTGGGATTTTTTCAGTGATCCGGCAAACCTATCAACCATCACGCCTGATGCGATGAGTTTTAAGACCATCTCCAAATACCATGGCGAGATCATGTACCCCGGTCAGCTTATTGAATATACGGTAAGCCCCGTTCTAGATATCCCCTTATACTGGATGACGGAAATTACCCATGTGGAGCAAAAAAAATATTTTGTAGATGAACAGCGATACGGGCCTTACAGCATGTGGCACCACCAGCACCATTTTAAGGCTGTTGATGGCGGGGTAGAGATGACCGATATTGTACATTACAAATTACCGCTTTGGTTCCTGGGAGATATTGCCAACAGCCTCTTTGTAAAGAACAAACTTAAAAGCATATTTGATTACCGCTTTAAAAAAGTGGTGGAATTATACGGGCCGCATCAATAGCCACTTACCTGTTCAGGGTATTGCATTTGATGAATTATATGATAATATTAGTAAGCTCATCACATTTAATTAATTCCTGCATGTGCAACAATCAACGAAATCCCCGGCATTGCATTTTACCACCTTATATGAGTGATAAACTGGATGAGCTGCTCGGCGGCGATACCGAAGCTGAAAGTGCTGAACGTTTCCGCCACAGCCGTGAAGCAGCCGCTGAGCAGCCGGTTACAAGAGCCATCGACCTTACCAAACCAATAAATAAAAAACTCCACCGTAAAGTATATTCTGCTGCAGAATCAACAGACGATCCCGGTAGTTTGATATGGGAAGAGGGGCAGGAAACAATGCCTGCATCAAAAGATGCAAAGAATGTAATAGCAGGTGCCGGGTATGTATGGAATTTCTATAAAAAAATATTCAACTGCAATTCCATTGATAACAAAGGCATGTACATTAAGCAAACCATTTGTTACCGGGAGAAAAAAAGCAAGCCTTATTTTAATGCTTTTTGGGATGGCAGGCAGATGTACTATGGATCGGGCAGTAAAAAATTTACCAACTCCTTTACCACCGACCTCGATATTATAGGTCACGAGCTTTCGCATGCCGTTATAGATTACGAGGCCAGGCTTTTTTACAGGAACCAGAGCGGTGCTTTAAATGAATCTTTTGCTGATGTGTTTGGCATACTGATAAAGCAATGGGCCAATAAAACTGCTGCACGTAAGGCAGATTGGTTGATCGGCAAAAATATACTTATAGGCCGCAATGCGCTGCGTTCATTAAAAGCCCCTGGTAATGCTTTTAAGAACGATCCTGTTTTTGGAGATGATCCCCAGCCCGCCACCATGAAAGATTTTATGAAGATGCCCAATACTGAAGATGATGATTATGGAGGTGTACATTTTAATTCCGGCATTACCAATCATGCTTTTTATATAACCGCATATGAGTTGAATGGTAATGCCTGGGATAAGGCCGGCGCTATATGGTATGCTGCTTTGCAGGATAAAGAATTGCTAAAAAGAAATGCAAATTTTGAACAGGCGGCAGAAGCTGCATTACGAAAAGCGATATTGCTTTTTGGTAAAGGAAGCCTTGCGGAAAAAGCGGTATTAAAGGGTTGGAAAGAAACGGGGGTAATTTGATGAACACGAATTTTACGAATTACACCAATTACACGAATTCTTTCGAATAAAATGATGTACTGGAAATAAAGTATCTAATTCGTGTAATTCGTTTTAATTGGTGTAATCTTATCCCGGCATACGGGTTATATATTTTTCTATCTGTTTTATCTGGTCAACGATCTGTGGCGTGGTAGGTTTGAATCCTTTTGCTTTTTTAAAATATTCTTTAGCCGCCCTGAATTCTCTTTTGTTCATCATAATGGAACATAGCTGGAGATAAGCCGCTGCATTGTTCTCTTTATCAGGTAAACCCGCCCTTATTGCCTGGCGTATCAAACTTTCTGCTTGTTTAATATCGCCTTTCTGCATCATCAGCATACCCAGCTGTAGTTTATTTGGCCCTTCAGCCTGCTTGGTTAAAGCGCCGCCACCTAGCGCAAGACTCTTCTTCATATTTTTTTCTGCGCTATCATAGTCCTGCGCCACCATATCAAGATTACCTTTAATGGTATAATAAACAGAACGAACGGGTTTAATTAAAATAGCGGGAAACCAGATTGAATCCACTACTTTTTTAGCACCTTCCATATCACCTTCTTCCATATAAGATTGAATTAGGCGCATGGGGCCAAACAGGAAATGGCCCAGTATAGCAACAACAGCAAGCAAATACAATACAAAAGAAGGCCAGAAACTGGTTTGCATATGTGTAAATATGGCAAGACCTAAGAATAAAATACCGAGCCAAAGACGGTATTTAATGATATAGTTGAAAAACTTCATTATATTAGAATTAATAAAACAGGATAGGCTGGTAGCCGGGCCCGCTCAAAATTTGATTGCGGGCAAATATAGGACTTATTGAAATATTGAAATGTTTATGCGACGAAAGCTTGAATAAATGCGTATATTATATGACAGGCTTTTATTATATTTTTTTGGTATCATTATTCCATCATTAAATTTGTCTTTTATGTACAGCAAGATCAAGATTTTCGGCCACCCGCTTCATGTTATGCTGGTTGGCTTCCCTGTTGCATTTTATACAGGGGCATTGGCATGTTTCATAAGTTATAATTCCAATGGGGATCCCTTTTGGTTTAAAGTAGGATACGTAGCCAATTTTGCAGGCGTGATCATGGCCGCTTTAGCTGCCCTGCCTGGTTTTATAGACTGGCTATTCATTCCTTCTGCAACTAAAGCAAAAAAAACAGGCGTACTTCACATGCTCTGTAATGTAATTGCGCTTTTATTGTTTGGTATTAATATATGGATTATTAAAGACCAGTGGAATGCAACTATTCCCGACATGGGCTCTTCAATCATATTTACGGGTGCCGGATTTGTATTAACTATCATTGCGGGTTTTTTAGGATGGACAATGGTTCAAAAGCACCATGTGGGAGTAGATATGTCAGCAACAGATAATACAGCTTAAGAATAAATTACATGTTGCTGCAGCTCAAAAAAGAACAAAATAAAAGAAATTGGATGATGGGCCATTAATAATTATTTTTGCGCTCCTGCAATTTGCAGGTATGGTCCCGTAGTTCAATGGATAGAATAGAAGTTTCCTAAACTTTAGATGCAAGTTCGATTCTTGCCGGGACCACTAATTTAGCACTATGTTTTATGCTTATGTATTAAAAAGTGTTAACCACGAACATTTTTATAAAGGTCATTGCCAATGGCTAAAGAAAAGATTAATTAAGCATAACAGCGGAAAGACTAAATCTATCAGACCATATATCCCATTTACAATTGTTTACTACGAAGTATTTAATACTGAAGCTGAAGCCATAATTCGGGAAAAGTATTTTAAAACATCAGCCGGTCGTAAATTTTTACAAAAAACTATAGTCAAATAACCAGCTAGCCTTGCTCTTCACCCGAAATTGCCAAAATAGAAGTTTCCTAAATTTTAGATGCAATAGTTCCCCGCCCGTGCCGAACGGTACGTTCGGGCTGGGATTCTTGCCGGGACTACCCGAATAGTTTCAGTTAAAACAGCTTCGAAGTCCTTTTTTTGTACGAATAAAATGTTAAAGCATTCTTAGGTTTCAAAAGAATTATTAAACTTGTGCTCTCAAACTTGATAACCATGAACAAAAAAGTACTCAGCGCCTCCATTTTTATTGCCATAGCTGTTTTAACCATTGCCTGCCTGCCTAAAAAAACTGATGAAAAAATAGTTAAGGCAGAGAATGTAGCTGAAGAGGGAATTAAATTCATTGAATCTAACTGGAGCAAAGCATTAAGCGAAGCCAAAAAACAAAACAAGCTTATCTTCCTGGATGCTTATACAAGCTGGTGCGGTCCCTGCAAAATGCTTAAGCGCAATACTTTTCCTGATAAAGCAGTAGGAGAACTGTTCAACAAAAATTTTATCAATATTGCTTTGGATATGGAAAAAGGGGATGGTCCCGCTATAGCCGAAAAGTACAATGTAACGGCTTACCCAACTTTGATCATCACCGATGCAGATGGTAAAATAGTTACCTATACCAGGGGTTATGTAGAGCCTGCCCAACTTATCGAGTTTGGCAAATTTGGCCTGTCAAAAAAATAAAATAAAACGATATACTATTGAAAGCAGCATGACTTATGCTGCTTTTTTTATGCAGCAATGCCAAAGTATTTTTTAATCCGGCATCATTAATGCCTAATTTTAAAAACGGCTCAATAATCATTTTATACATGGAAAATAATAGCGCTTTTACAAACGAACTGGTACATGAAAGCAGTCCTTATTTACTGCAGCATGCCCATAACCCGGTTAACTGGTATCCCTGGGGCGACAAGGCTTTGCAACAGGCAAAGGCCGAAGATAAAATGATCATCATCAGTATTGGTTATGCCGCCTGCCACTGGTGCCATGTAATGGAACATGAAAGTTTTGAAGATATTGAGGTGGCAAAAGTTATGAATGAGCATTTCATCTGCATAAAAGTTGACCGGGAAGAAAGGCCGGATGTGGACCAGGTATATATGGCAGCCGTACAGATCATAACCGGCCGTGGTGGCTGGCCGCTAAATGCGATAGCACTGGCAGATGGGCGGCCTTTTTATGCAGGCACTTATTTTCCAAAAGATAAGTGGATAGAAATGCTGCTCTATTTTGTGGAGCTTAAAAAAACAAAACCCGATGCACTTGTAAAAAGTGCAGAGCAGGTTACCAAAGGCATAGATATATCAGAGCACGTGGCCTTTAAAGAAAGCGTGAGAGAATTTTTACAAGAAGACCTGGATAAGCAATTCAATAGTTTAAATGCTACACTTGATCTTACCAAAGGTGGAGCCAACCGTGCGCCTAAATTTCCAATGCCCTGCAACTGGGAGTACCTGCTGCATTATTATTACCTCAGTAAAAATGCAGATGCATTAAAAGCCGTAACAGTTACATTGGATAATATGGCATGGGGCGGTATTTACGATCACCTGCAGGGAGGCTTTGCACGCTACTCAACCGATATACACTGGCATGTGCCGCATTTTGAAAAGATGCTGTATGATAATGCCCAACTGGTAAGTTTATATGCCCATGCTTACCAGGTAACCAAAGATCCGCTGTACAAAAAAGTGGTTTACGAAACCTTGCAGTTTGTTAAGGAAGAACTCACCTCTCCCGAAGGGGGATTTTATTCATCGCTGGATGCAGACAGTGAAGGGGTGGAAGGAAAATATTATGTTTGGACAAAAGCCGAAGTTTATAGTGTGTTGGGAATAGATGCCGAACTGTTTGCAGCCTATTACAATATTACCAGTGATGGTAATTGGGAGCATGGCAATAGTATTTTATTGAGGAATGAAACCGATGAAGCCATTGCCAAAAAATTTAATTTAATGGTACCTGCCTTGCAGCAAACAATAACAGCATCAAAAGAAAAACTAATGCAGGTTCGTAATAAAAGAATTAAGCCGGGGCTTGATGATAAGATCCTCAGCAGTTGGAATGCCCTGATGATAAAAGGATACACAGATGCTTATCGGGTATTTAATGAGGAAGCATTTTTGCAGGCTGCCATTACCAATGCAAAGTTTTTATTGCAAACAGCCATTGCTGCAAACGGCGAAATGACAAGAAATTTCAAGAATGGCAGAACGAGCATTAATGCCTTGCTTGATGATTATGCTTATACCATTACTGCTTTTATTGAACTGTACCAGGCAGGCTTTGATGAGCAATGGCTTGCAGAAGCCGATAAAATTATGCAGTATGCACTGGAGCATTTCTTTGATCCCGAATCACAGATGTTCTTTTATACACACAATCAATATGCAGACCTGATCTCCCGCAAAATGGAAGTATCTGACAATGTAATTCCATCTTCCAACTCGCAAATGGGTAAGAACCTTTTTTTACTGGGGCATTTTTTGGGTAAGGATGATTATATAGCCAAAGCCAAACAGATGCTGGTGAATGTGCAGGAAGATGTACAGCGAAATATCTATTTTTATACCAACTGGGGAAGCCTGCAGGCTTTGTTTACTGCACCGTTTTACGAGGTTGCCATTACCGGTGATGAATGTATAAAGATGCGTAAGGAATTTGATGGGTATTATTTGCCCAATGTCATTTTCTTAGGCAGCATCGGAGAAAGTAAACTTGCTTTGCTGGAAGATAAACTTGTAACTGACCAAACTACAATTTATGTGTGCAGGGATAAGGCCTGTGAACTGCCGGTGATGGAAGTGGTGGAGGCGTTGAGGAAGATTGGGAAATAGCCCCACAGGTTGTTGGTACGCTACGCTGCTTTACCTGCCCTGTATACCAGACAACGGCGAAAAGAGAGTTTATAAATTAGATTACACTAATGCCTTTTTTTTGTTCGTACTTGCTAATCGGGTTTTTGTGGTTGGTTTTTGCAGAGGCATTTTTTTACCTGTTGCTTTGTAATAAGTAATTATCTCACTGATTTTTTTTCTGTCTGCTGCTGTCAATGGCGTTGGGTCAACTACTAAATTAACTCCTGCCGGTTCTTTTATGTATCCCATTGTCTATATTATTTAAGTTGGAAAATATTTTTTAATAAGCTTAAGTGCTTCCTGTGGAAGATTACCATTTTGTATGAACCAACATGGGTAGCACCTAAAATCTTTTCATAATGTTCTATTAATCTTGTCTTGGATGTGAAAGAAACAAAACCCTGATAACCCTTATCCCACGAAGATTTACATGTGAAAGCAAACAGGTTGCCAGGAACTCCTTCATAAAGCTTATTCTTTCCAAGGTTGAATGGAGCACTTTCAATAAGATGCAAATAATAATGGTCATTATAATCGCATATGCTTAAAAGACCTTGAACAATTTCAGGATTATTCCTTATTGTTAGTTTGAAAATCTGTCTATCTGTCAACTTAAATTCGGTTGCCCAATTAAAAAGCCAACCATTTTTTTTTGTAATATTTTTCATATCAGCCTTTGTGGAAGGATGAATATCAGTTGGAAAACTGTCGCCGGAAATAGTATTTATTATACTGTTTGTAAGCCTGTCAATCTTAATTCCTAGATGATATTTAGTTTGTTTTGCCACATTTCAAAGATACAAAAAAAGTGTTGTTTGAGGTAGAAGACATCGATACTTGCGTTGGTGAAAGCCCGGATGGCGGCAATTAACTTACGTACGGTGGCACAGGTTGTTGGTACGCTACGCTGCTTTGCCTGCCCTGCATACCAGACAACGGTGAGAGTTGGCTTCGGGCTAAGACCCGCAGCGGCGAAGAAAGCAAACTTGCCCTGCTTGAAAATAAATTAGTACCCGGACAAACTATGATTTATGTGTGTCTGGACAAGGCCTGTAAGCTGCCGGTAAAGGAAGTGGGGAAAGCACTACAGCATATATAGAAATAATAGATATATCAATTCTGCCTTTTAAATCTTTAAAACATGTTGGACTTAGTATCAGTTAAAAAATATTTTTTAACTGATAGATCATATTATTTTTCACCGGGCAGGATAAATTTAATGGAGAGCATATTGATTATGATGATGGTATTGTAATGCCTGCTGTTTAAATAAAGTATTATTTTTTTATAATAATATTGATACTTGGGTAAAAGAATCCTTTACTTATTTGCGGGTATATTTTTGTCAGGAATCCGTGAAATTTACTTTCCGGCGAAAAAGGGATAAGGGGTAATTTTAAATAGTCAGTTACATGATATTTTTTAGCAGGAATATCTAATGCAATTTCTAATTCATGAAAACTAAATCCCCTACCCCTTCTTAAAAAATGTAAAAACAGGTCATCTGAATATTCATGATATAATTCTTTGAAATTAATCCTGTTGCTGAATTTTGAATAATTAAATGCAACATTATCCGGTAACCAATGATAGAAAGGCAACATAGATGTATGGCTATCCAAATACCATAACCGGTTTGGAGTATCAACAATACTTAAGTATGAGCCTTTTGCTAACATGCCAAAGTATTTTTTCAAACAATCAATTCTTTCACTGTAGACCATATGTTCCATACAGGCATAAAAAATTATCAAATCAAATTTCTGATCCTTTAATTCATTATATACTTCAGTTGCATTTCCAAAAATTAAGGTTGCAGGCACATTATATAAATTACATCTGTCCATGGCAACCTGTAAAGCCCCTTCATCAATATCAACACCGGTTACTTTAGCACCCTGTTCTGCAAGGGCAACTGTGGAGGAACCGGTTCCGCATCCTATTTCTAAAATATTGGCCCCTTTTAACGGCACTGTTTTATTAAGCCAAGGGATATAGGTTACTCTATCAGCATCCAGCCTACCGGTGAGATGTGCATTTAAATCACCTGCATATGCTTCAGGCGGATAATTATTTTCACTTCTCCACCCCTGATGATAATTTTTCCTTATAGACATTTCTATTTTTTTAAGTTCCGAAACATCTTTTTTTAATTGATTTTTCATCAAATAATCAGGTATCCTATTCTTTTTAATTATAGATAAAATATTTTTCGCAATCTGTTTAATCATAGTATTCACTTTTGTTCGTTTTCTTTTCAATACGAGACATTCAACACCTTTACTTTCGGCCGGGCATTCGAATAATACCCTTCCTTTTACACTTTTATATAGATCTTCTTCTTATCCAACACCCACGCTAAAAACCACATCATCCCAATAAAACAAAGTGCATAAATTAAAGAACCAATCCTGGGGTCGCCGGGGAAGATTGGCTTGCAGATGTTTTCGTAAAACCAGCTAAGGGGGTTAAGGTATTTTGGTTTTCCTGCTGCATTTAAGCCATTGCTTATACGGATGAGCCCCAGCGATCTTGGTATAAGGGCACTCATTGCAAAAATGAAGAGAGCATTCTTGCCAAACACGTCAAAGAAACGGCTCCACCATCCTTTGCTTCCTTTAAACTCAATTAAATAAATCATCAATGATAAAACCAATAGCGCAAGGCCTGTTGTATAAATGGTATAACTGCTGGTCCATATTTTTTTATTGAGCGGGTAAACCATATCCCAGCAAAAACCAGTAAATACCAATACACAGCCTGCCACAAATAATTCGTTCAGCATTTCATTGGTCTTTCCTTTTTGTAAAATATAATTGCCAACAAGATATCCGAGGATTACCTGTACAATAGCAGCAAAACTATTCATCAATCCCTCCGGATCAAATGCAATGCCTTCGCCGTGGTACATATGTTTTTCTCCAATGAGGGCTTTATCAATGTTGGTGCCGAACCAGCCATGCAGGCTGTAAGGGTCTGCAGGATTTGCAGCAACGGTTAAGAACCAGTATGCCAGCAAAATGAACATACCCACCACAAAAGAACCCTTCACTTTAAAATAATGAACGATCACCGAAGCGAAAAAATAACTGATGGCAATGCGTTGCAGCACACCCAAAATGCGGAGGTTATCAAAAGGTTTGGCAACAAAGGCCCCGGCCTCATTATATTTAATAAAAGGGAACCAGTTCAAAAAAACACCGATAAAGAAAATAAGCAGGGTGCGTTTGATTACTTTTTTCCAGAAACTTCCTTCTCCTCCTGCATCCAGCTTAGGCATTACAAAAGCCATGGCATTGCCCACTGCAAATAAAAAAAAAGGAAAGACCAGGTCGGTTGGGGTAACCCCATGCCAGTCAGCATGCTTCAGCGGTGGAAAGATATGACCCCAGCTACCAGGGTTATTTACCAGTATCATCAAAGCCACTGTGGCGCCACGAAATACATCGAGGGAATAAAAGCGTTGATTCATAAGCCAGTTAATTATTATGCAGAAAGTTACTCAAAAAAGGTATAATAAGTTGAATGGTATTTATATTACAAGTAACCAACTATAAATATTATATGCCTTCCTCTACAGGCATATACAGAACATTTGCCTATATTGGTACTTATCAATTTTATTTCCCCTAAGCAAAAATATTAATGCAAAAAAAGAAGTGACGATGATGGATTTTATGAACCAGGATGAAAAATTCTTAAAAGTTTTTAATAACAGCCTGGTGGGTATGATCCTTACAAATGACAAGCACATCATTGTTGCTATGAACGATCATTTGATTGAGCTTTCAGAACTGGATCCCCGGGTTGTAATAGGGAAAACAGGGCTTGAGCTGGGAATTTTAAACGAGGAGTTTGTAAAAAATATCTGGGAAGAACTTAGTCAACATAAAAAGCTTTTAAACCGGGAATTAGAATTTACCACTCCTGGCAACCGGGTAATAAACTGCCTTTTCTCTACAGAAAGTATTGAGCTGGATGGGCAATACTACTGGCTTTCCACCATTATAGACACCAGCAAAAGAAAACAAGCAGAACGGGCACTCTCCGAAGTTTACGAACGGGTTACAGATGGCTTTATAGCCATTGATCATAACTGGCATTACACGTACGTTAATAAAAAAGCGGCCCAGCTGCTGGGCAAGGATCCGGTTTACCTGGTAGGCAAACATATCTGGACAGAATTTCCGCAACCGGATGATAACCCCTTCTTCCAGGCTTATCTCCGGGCCATGGAAAAACAGGAAATGACGGTAATAGAAGATTATGCTGAAGCATACGACCGCTGGTTTCAAAACCTTATCTATCCATCGCCTGATGGGCTCTCTATATTTTTAACAGACATTACTTCAAGGAAAAGAGCAGAAAAATTAGTTGCCGACAGTGAACTGCGTTTCAGAACATTGACCAGGACAGCACCTGTAGGCATTTTTGAAACAGATGCAAACGGATCAACAACTTATGTAAATGAGACCTGGTTACAATATAGCGGTATGCATTACGAGGAAGCGATGGGAGATGGCTGGTTGAATGCAGTGCATCCCGATGACAGGGAGTGGCTGGCAAAAGGCTGGTACAATAAAACAGGTGCCAAAGCAGCATCCATGTCTGAATACCGGATTGTAGATAAGAACGGCAGGCAACGATGGGTAAAGGGGAATGCTATACCGGTAAAAAGTATTGATGGG
>JBBSJI010000028.1:0-34053 GCA_038257425.1 Chitinophagales bacterium | reverse complement strand
GGTGTGCCTACCTGGCCCTGTTTATAATCGGTGCAGGTGGTATTGTTGATGTAGGTAACCTGTCCGTTTACTAACGTGAATGTGCGCTTGAGGGAGGGTAACCGGTCCGACGTCTCCGTCTGACCGTTTGGTTGTTGGTTTAGTTCATGGTCTGACGTCCCCGTCTGACCATGTATACCCAGATAATTAAGCAAAATCTCAACCGGCGCCTCGCCATCATCCAAAGTAATAAAATCATAAAATTCAAAGACCCTTGCATCCGATAGGGAACGCAGTTCAGTATTGGCAAAACCGCCACCCATTACCACTTTGGTTGTTGGGTACTTTTGTTTTATGTATTGGCCGCAGCGTAAGGATGTATATAAATTACCGGGAAATGGAACAGATATGGCCACCAGTTCCGGCTCAACATCCTCCATCTTTTTTTGTAAAATATCAATAAGTATTTTATCAAGATAAGTTAAAGGTTGTTGCAGGGCTGTGTATAACTCATCAAAACTGTTTGCACTTCGTGCCAATCTTTCCGCATACCGGCTGAAGCCAAAATGTTCATCAACGGTTTCTTTGATGAGATCAGAAAGATCTTCCAGGTACATGGTAGCAATATGTTTGGCTTTATCCTGTGTGCCCATGCTGCCAAAGGCCCATTTCAGGTCATCCAGTTGTTCAAACCGTGAAGCTTCAGGTAAAAAATCTCTTTTGCAAATTAAGTGGGCAAGGGTAGCACTCTTACCCTGTAGGAACAGTATCACTGCATCAATCGTATTTATATAATCATCCTGTAACGCAATGATTCTTGCAGCATTTGGGGAATGTTCTTTTTTTTGGTCATTGATATCAGTAAACAATTTTTGTAATCCTTTCTTGCTGAATAGTTCACAGGTTACTTCAATGCCGAGATCAGCTTGATATGATTGTATATTTTTTGTATTCAAAAATCCTTTCAGATAGGCAGTGGCCGGGTAGGGCGTGTTAAGCTGGGTGAAGGGGGGTGTTATTAATAATACGGGTGTTTGCAAACTGCTTGATTATGATTTTTATTACACGAATTTTAATACCACGAATTACACGAATTATAAATACAGGCACAAAACTAAAGGATTATAATTTTAAAACGGATACTACGAATTCGTGTAATTAGTGTAATTAGATAAATTAGTGTTGCTAAATTGCAGCATGACTCCAGAAAGAAACGACCGCCTTACATCAGTTTTAAACAAACGCCAGCCTGATCTTACTATATTATTGGAAAATGTTTTTGATCCGCATAATATTTCGGCGGTGATGAGAACCTGTGATGCTGTAGGCATACAGGATATCTATATTTTAAATACCAGGATACCGCCACATAAAAAATGGGGTGCCAAGAGTTCATCAAGCGCAGCCAAATGGCTTACCGTGCACCAGTTTACCGATGCCAATGCCTGTTTTGCAGAACTGAGAAAACATTATAAAAAGATATACACTACCCATTTAAGTACGGATGCTGTTGGCCTGCATGAATTGAATTTAACCGAGCCAGTGGTATTAGTGTTTGGAAACGAGCATAGCGGTGTAAGTGAAGAGATCATTGCGATGGCTGATGGTAATTTTATTATACCACAGGTAGGTATCATAAAATCATTGAACATTTCTGTAGCCTGTGCGGTAAGCCTGTATGAAGCTTACCGGCAGAAGAATGCGGCCGGACATTATGATGCAGTTAAGCTGGAAGGAGAACAACTGAATATACTAAGAAATGAATGGGGCTTTCTGGAAGAAGAATAATTTAGCCGGGAAGTCGCGAAGACGGAATTAAAAAGAAAGCAGCTTCGCTGCTAAAATAAAATTGCCACAGAGCCACAGAAACACAGAAAAATACATATTCGATTCAGTGCCTTCAGTGACTCTGTGGCAATAAATTTTTGCCGAAGGCAAAATAAAATTCTCTTTAATTTCGTAGTGGTAAAAAAACAGTTTATGGCATTTTGTAATTTTAAAATGGCAGCTATGTAAAGCGCAGCTTCCCGAATTCCCGGCTGTAGTTTCTCTACTTTCCAATATCTTTAACCCTTCAAAACTAATTACATGACGAAAATACTTCTCCCGGCATTACTGTTAATATGCATTAGCGTTTCTGCTCAAAAAAAACCATTAACCCACGATGTTTATGATGGCTGGAAAGCTGTGGGCGAAAGATTGATAAGCAATGATGGTGCTTATGCAGTATATGCCATTAATCCACAGGAAGGTGATGGTGAACTGATCATCCAGAACCTGTCATCACAAAGTAAAAAGATCATACCCCGTGGATATGCTGCAGTAATTACAGAAGACAGCCGCTATGTGGTTTTTAAAATAAAACCCATCTTCCAGGAAACACGCCAGGCAAAGATCAAAAAGAAAAAGGCCGATGATATGACCAAGGATTCAATTGGTATTATTGAGCTGGGTAAGGAGGATGTTTTGAAATTTGCCCGGGTAAAAAGTTTTAAAACGCCCGAGAAAGGCTTTGGAGTTGTTGCATACCAGATGGAAAAAGCCTTACCTGATACTACAAAAAAAGCAAAGAAACCATTGATAGATTCTTCAAAATCAAATATTGATATGCTGGTTAAGCTGGCAGATTCTGTAATCAGGAAATCGGTAGAATCGGTGAATGCAGAAAATCTTACCAAAGAAGAGATGATTGGCGCTGCCAATAAAGCTGTTAAAGAAATTATTAAGAAAAGTAAAGATGAAATGATCGTTGCAGAAGATGTTGCTAAAGATGCTGATGGCGATGATGCTGCCGGCGCAGGCGCAGCAACAGAAGGAACCGACCTGATCGTAAGAAACATGAACAACGGTAAAGACAAAACCTTTAAACTGGTTAGTGATTATGCATTTGATAAAAAAGGTACCAAACTGGTAATGAGAACAACAAAAGCTGCAAAGGACAGCAATAGTATTGCCTATGTTTTATTATACAACCTGTCAACCGAAAAAACCGATACCGTAATGCGCAGGCTGAATGATGTAAAGAATTTCAGCTTTGATGAAGAAGGCAAACAACTGGCTTATGTGGCTGAAAGGGATAGCAGTACAAAAGCGCTTCAAAAATTTTATAAACTTTGGTATTACACAGCCGGTCAGGATAGTGCAAAGTTACTGGCAGAGAAAAATACGGTGGGTATGCAGCTTGGTTTTACGGTAAGTGAAAATGCTGCTGTAAAATTCAGCCGGGATGGGCGTAAATTATTTTTTGGCACTGCACCCATCACCCCTGCAAAAGATACCAACCTGGTTGATTTTGAGCTTGCACGCCTGGATGTATGGCATTATAATGATGATTATTTACAGCCCATGCAGCTTAAGAATTTAAGCAATGAAATGAAGCGGAGTTATATGGCTGTGGTAAAACCAGGTGATGACAGGATCATACAACTGGGTACATTTGATGCCGAGGAGATTAGCCTGGTAGATGAAGGAAATGCAGATTGGGTATTGGCAGAAACCAATAAAGGCAACCGTATAACGATGCAATGGGAAGGAAGAACAAGAACCAATGCCTATGCCATTAATACCAATGATGGAAGCAAGCGGCTGATCAAAGCCAATTCACTGGGCAATTTCTCACCATCGCCTGCTGGTAAATATGTTTACTGGTATGAGCCGGATACAAAAACATATTTTACCTGGAACAGCACGAATGCTGTAATAAAGAACATCAGTGATAAGATCAGGGAACCATTGTATGATGTGGAGAATGATGTGCCCGATTACCCCAGGGCAATGGGTAATGCAGGCTGGACAGCCAATGACCGGTATTTCCTGGTAAAGGACTTTTATGATATCTGGCAGGTGGATCCTAGCGGTATAGAACAGCCCAAAAATATAACCAATGGTTTTGGTAAAAAGAATAAGATCGAATTCAATTATGTAAATACCGACAGGGAAAAACGTTTTATCAATGCAGATGAAAATATTTTGCTTCGATCTTTTAACAATACAAGCAAGTACGCTGGCTTCTATACCAAAAAAGTAAATGAACTTACTGACCCGGTATTACTCACTGATGGTCCGTATAGTTTTGGAAATCCTGTTAAGGCAAAATCAACATCGCAATATTTAGTACAGCGTTCTAATGTAAGCAAAAGTGAAATGTATGCAACAGCCGATATGAAAATGCTTACACAGCTTACCGATATGGCTGCCCAGCAAAAAGATTATAACTGGTTGACAGCAGAGCTTGTAAAATGGAAAATGTTTGATGGTAAAATGAGTGAAGGGTTATTATTCAAGCCCGAGGATTTTGACCCAAAGAAAAAATATCCTGTTATATTTTATTTTTATGAGCGCAATTCAGATGGATTATATGGCTACCGTGGACCGGCTCCCAGCGCTTCCACAGTTAACATTGCTTATTTTGTAAGCAATGGCTACCTGGTTTTTGATCCCAATATTTATTATAAAGATGGCGAGCCCGGTCAAAGTGCATACAACAGTGTAGTAAGTGCAGCAAAATATCTTTCTAAAATGCCTTGGGTTGACAGTACCCGTATGGCTTTGCAGGGGCAAAGCTGGGGCGGCTACCAGATAGCTTACCTGGTTACCAAAACCAATATCTTCCGTGCCGCATGGGCTGGTGCACCTGTAAGTAATATGACAAGTGCCTATGGTGGTATACGCTGGGGTAGTGGTTTGAACCGCCAGTTTCAATATGAAAAATCTCAAAGCAGGATAGGTGCAACACTTTGGCAAAGGCAGGACCTGTACCTTAAAAATTCACCCTTGTTCTCAGCTGATAAAGTGAACACACCTTTGGTAATGATGCACAACGATGCAGATGGTGCCGTACCCTGGTACCAGGGTATAGAATTTTTTACAGCCCTGCGTCGCCTGAATAAAAAAGTATGGCTGTTGCAATACAATGGCGAAGACCATAACCTGGTGGAAAGAAAGAACAGGAAAGACCTTTCGGTAAGGCTTAGCCAGTTCTTTGATTATTATTTAAAAGATGCCAAACCCGCCAAATGGATAAAGGATGGCTTGCCTGCAACAGACAAAGGAAAGGACTGGGGATTAGGAGTGGAGTAATATTAATAGTGTATAATTTTTAATAAGCCGGCTTGCCGGCTTATTTTTTTATAGCGATTGTCGGCTAACCCATTCAGTTAAAATGCAAAAACTTAAAATTAATTTCGAAAACTAGTTGCTTTTAAAAATTTAATGACTACCTTGGCTCCTTGTTCAGGTTACCACTGCTTCCAATCTTATTTAAATCCCACACAATTTTTTTATCCTTTGTTACCAAAATACTGGCGTAAGCTTTTAGTATTCCCCCAATTTAAATATGTCATCAACTCATTATGATCAATGAGCTGTTATTATTTTAAATAAACCAAGCAATTTTTATTATTAATAAAACCATCAACATGAAAAAAGTAATGCTGTTACTGGCCATGTCAAGCCTGTTAAGTACTATGTTATTAGCCCAAAGCAATCCCGAGGGGATGAATTACCAGGCAGTTGCCAGGAATGCTAAAGGCGAAATTTTGGTTAACCAACCAATAGCACTTAAGGTTGTATTGTTCAGTATGCAAACCAATGGAAAATTTGAATACTATAACGAGGCGCATGATGTGGTTACAAGCCCTGCAGGTGTTTTCAGCCTGGTGATCGGCAGGGGTAACAAACCAACAGGAGTGTATGAGAATATTCCATGGAGCTTAGAGAATGTATGGATGGAAGTATCTATTAAAAGTAAAGGGCAGTCTGATTTTGCTGTTATCAGCAACAGTAAATTACTTGCTGTGCCTTATGCATACCATGCATTAACTGCAACAAAACTAACTGGAGAAAATGCAGGCGGTTCAGGTAATCCTTCACAATCCTGGTTACTTTTTGGAAACAGGGAGAGTAATCCCAACGAAGATAAACTGGGTACTACCGATTCTGTTGACCTGGTGATGGTTACCAATAACCTGGAAAGATTACGCATTTATGCCAATGGCGATATTTTTATAAGAAGAAGCCTGCGCATTGGAGCCAACATAACTGTTGATTCAAGTGCATTTTTGAACAGGCTTGGCGGGGCTACTATAAATTATGGTCCATTTACCGTTGACAGGCAAAGTCCAACTTTATTATCGGGTACATTAACTGTAGATAAAGAGACCGACCTGAATAGCTCACTAAATGTTGATGGAATTACAGACCTCAACAGCAAACTCAATGTAAATAATAATAGTCCATCGGTGCTTACCGGAACACTTCGGGTTGATGGGATTACTGATCTGAACAGTGCATTGAATGTAAATAATGTAAGTCCTACTTACCTTACCGGAACATTACGTGTTGATAAGGATGCAAGCTTTTATGAAAAGCTGATGATATTATCTACGCACCAGACCGATACTTCAGGTGCACCAGCATCCGGTGCATTGCAGGTAGGTGGCGGAGCTTATATTGCCAAGAACCTCTACATAGGCGGCATTGCTAAGTTTGGCGGCCCTGCAGCTTTTGGTGGCGCAGTTACCATTACTGATGGTTCAGAATCTGTAAGCACATCAACCGGTGCACTGATGATCCCTTATGGTGGTGTGGGTATAGGCAAGCGCCTTAATGTTGGCGGCGGAGTACTTTTTGGAAGTACATTAGGTGTTACCGGAGTAACTACTATAACCAATGCAACCGAATCTAATGCTGTAGGTAATGGTGCTCTTATTTTGGCAGGGGGTGCAGGCATAGGTAAGAATGTAAATATTGGAGGCAGCCTGACTACAGCAGGCATTACAACATTAAACAATACGCTTAATGTTAATGCCAGCTCTCCTTATATTGCTAAATTCAAGAACAGTACAAATGCCAATGGTATAAGTATAGAGGTTGCCAATACATTACCCGGTAATGCAAATAATTTTATTACATTTTATAAGCAGGGAGGTACTATAGTTGTAGGACGTATTGAAGGTGAAACACCTACCCAGCTTGTTGATAATGATGATTATAAAGTAGAAAAAGCAGGACTGGACCTTGCGGTATCACTGGCAACCATTGATGTGGTAACCGGGGGCATCGGCATTATCATGGCGGGTGTTGACCTGGTGGGTGCGTCAAGTTCTTCTACTGCATGTGCCGGTTTAGGTGTTTGTGTAACAGCACCGGTTCCTTCATTGATCATTGCAGCAGGTATCAACCTGGCTACTGCAATTGCCAATGAAATATCTGTTGCTATCGGTTTAGATGATGCGATCACTCAAAGAAATTATTTTACATCAAATGCACTTGCAAATGTGGGTGTTACTTACCAGTCGGGAAGTGGTGACTATGCAGAGTGGCTGCCTAAAGCAAATGCTGCTGAAAAGTTTAAACCAGGCTTTATTGTAGGTATGAAGAATGGCCAGATAACGCTGAATTCATCAGGCGCTGACAAACTGTTTGTGATTTCTACAAAACCTATCGTATTAGGTAACATGCCGGAAGAAGGTAAGGAAGCAGGGTATGAAAAAGTTGCTTTCATGGGCCAGGTGCCTGTACATGTTATAGGCAAAGTAAATGCCGGTGATTATATTTTACCATCAGGTTTCAATAATGGATATGGAAAGGCAGTTGCGCCCAATAAAATGAAGCCGGAAGATTATGCAAATATCGTAGGTATGGCATGGTCATCTGGTACTGGTGAAGGATATAATATCATCAATGTAGCTATTGGATTAAATACAGGCGATATTAGTAAAGTAGTAGCCGATCAGCATAAAGAGATCAATGAATTAAGAGGACTGATCAGTGAAACAAATAATATTCTCGCAAAACTGATACCCGGATTTAAAGAAGCAGCCGGTATTAAAGATGTACCTGTTTCAAAAAACCCGGTTGCCATTTTTGCTCCTGACACACACAAAGATCACCAGGTTGAAATTGTAAAACAGGATGCCACAACTGTTGTGTATTTCGATATTACAACACAACAAACTACTATGATGCTTGAAATTGCACAGAAATTATTTGTTGAGAAAGGCGGAAATATAAATACACATCCTTTCTGGAAAAAGATCAACGCAGATGCAGGTTATAAGGATGCGATCATGAACCAGATAAAACTTACGTTCAAAAAAGGTTTGCATACACATAAAGAGATAAACAGCATGAATATGAACACCACTAAATAAGATCAAGAAATATTCTCCTGGTTTACCAGGTCAGAATTAAATTATACTATTATGATGAATCAATTTTGCCATGAGGTATCAAATAAAGTAAGATCTTTTTTATTGCTGTGTTTTATATTGTTATCCGGTGCGTATGCAAATGCCCAGTCAACAACCATATTACCCAATAATGCATCTTACTCCAATAAAACCAGCCCGCAGGGAGCTTTGCGGTACCAGCGTGGATTTTACCTGGTTACCCCGGCTGAAATGAGCAGCTCGGGTATTACTACCGGCATGAATATAAATTCCATTGGGTTTACTATCGGCAGTGCCCAGGTCGACACAACGCATGGGCGGTTCAGAGTTTATTTACAGAACAGTGCTGATGTGGTGAGCCGTGCCGACACCGGATGGAATACATTTAGTGCTTCAACAAATCAATATAATGCCACGGGATTGTTTCCCGGAAATTACGAATGGCAGGTAAAGGCAAATTGTGCCTCCAGTTCCGCTTTCACATCCAGTATCTTCTTTTCCAATGATGAATTATCAGCCTGTAATAATCCTTACAATTTAAATACAGTAGCCATTGCGCCTACATCAGCAACCCTAACATGGGAAGCAGCGAATTCTCCCGTTTTTGTACAGTACCGTGTTGAATATACAGCACTGGATGTCATTAACTGGATATCAGCAACAACCGTTGATACTTTTTATAATGTAAGCGGTCTTATAGCCGGTAAAACTTACCAGTGGCGTGTTAAGATGGTTTGTTCAGCAGATTCATCTGCCGTTAACTATACCAGCTTTACAGCAGGCATAACTACACCCTGTAATACATTATCAGGTTTGTCTTCAGTAGTTACACTGGATTCATTGGTTACATTATCCTGGACAGCCGACGCAACTGCAACTTTTTACGAGATACAATTCAGGAGAACAGGTACTGAGCCCTGGTCCAATTCTATTTCGGTCAGCAATTTGGCCAACCTGATATTGCCCGCAGGTACATCGTACCAATGGCGGGTAAGGATTGTATGTGCAGGGGGAAATAAAGGGCCATTCACTGCTGCTGCTTTTGCAACAGGAGGCGCTGCTATTTGCTATTTACCCGATAACCCGGTTACCAGGATGATAACTTCCACATCGGCAAGGTTAACCTGGGCACCCGTAGTTGGTGCCACAGATTATACCATTCGGTATAGATTAAAAAATACTATCAGCTGGGTTAATGCAGTTACCCCAATGACCTTGACCAGCGACAGCCTGATGAGTATTCCGGACACAACCGGTGCTTACGATATTCCTTTTGTAGGAGGCAGTCCATTCACCTACACTGGTGGAAGCTTATACATTGCATGGGAGTATTCAAGACCATTGGGAAATCTATCTACACCCAATTTAACCTTAAGTACAACCCGCGGCACAAGCCTAAAAGGTGCTAACGGCCAGGATTCTATTACTTACTTATTGTGTATGGTTAGCAGGGCAGATACAGGTTTAACAGCATTGCCGGATATCATGGGTGAATCGAGGCAAAGGCCTGAAACAAGGTTGGGTTCAACTTCACTTAGTGATAGTGTAGTGGTATTGTCTGTATATGCTTTGGGAATGACGACTCCTAATTTTCAATCACCTACACCAATTTCTGCATTGATCGTAAACAGGTCTGCAACAGATACAAATTATAACGTTACGCTTACTGTAAAAGAACAACAAACGGGTGCAGTAAGATATACCACTATGCAAAATGTTGCTGTTACAGCAGATGATACTGTAAGGGTGGTATTTAACGGCTGGTCGCCTACGTTACTGGAAAATGATTCTATCATTATTTCTGTTCCGGCACAGGCTGGTGAGAATGTGATCAATAACAACAGCAGATCTTATTTTCAAAAAGTTAATGGATCATTGCTTGCTTATGATGATGGAACAGTACAGGTTTCGCAGTCGGGTTTTGGAACAGGCGCAGGATTATTATTGAATAAACATACTATGAGCGGTTGCGGACAGGTAATTGCTGCAAAAGTTTATTTAACCGAATCTGCAAAAAATAATCCGGTGTATGCAGTGATAAGAAATACTGCAGGAGCCATTGTTGCACAGTCGCCTTCTTTTACAGCGGCTCAGGCAGATATTAACAGCTATTATTCTTTTTACTTTACGACTCCTGCATCTTTCTCAAATGAAGATTTTTATATCGGTATTGCGCAGGCAGCTTCGGCTACAGCATACTATCCTGTGGGTGCACAGTGGGAAGATGCTACAACAAGAGATAGTGCTTATTTCCGCTCAAACCTCGATGGAACAAATTTAACCGATCATCCTGCACAGGGAAGATTAATGATCAGGGCCGAAATTGTTTCTTCCGGAGCTCAGCCAATCATAAGCGGCAACCTTACTTTGTGTTCAGGAGGGTCAAATATTTTAACTGCAGGAAGCGCAACCACACGTTTTGCAAACAGCGTTATTGCCTACAGCAGCCAGAATGCAGCTACCAATTACAGTGCAGCGCAGGCACTTGGCTCACCGGATGTTTATCCTCAATACGGGTTAAGCGGCAACTCATGGGTAAGTGCTACAGCACAGGCCCAGCGGGAATATCTGGTGCTTGGGTTTCCAAATCCGGGTAAAATAAACTTTGTAGATATTTTTGAAACTGCAAATCCGGGCGCAGTGGATTCCATCTTTGTAAAAAATCCGTCAAATATTTTTGAACTGGTGTATGCTGCAACTGCTGCAGCCGTACCGTTAACTGCCCGCAAAAATCATATCAGTTTTACAGAAACTATTTTTGATGTTTCTGAAGTACGTATAGCCCTTAACTCTCCGGCTGTAGCAGGCTATAATGCCATTGACGCTGTAGGTATAGGTAAGGAGAATATACCTGGTACATTCAGTACTTATTTATGGTCGCCCGGTGGGGAAACAACAGCAACAAAAAATGTTACTGCATCAGGTACTTATACAGTAACTGTAACCGATGGCAGTGGCTGCCAATCTTCTGCTGCTGTTACGGTGGTTGATGCTGTTACCACAGCACCGGTTATTACAGCCAGCGGCCCTACTTCTTTCTGCCCGGGCGATAGTGTAAGACTTACTTCGAGTATCTCTACCAGTATTATGTGGAGCACAGGTGCTACCACGCCAAGTATAACAGTTAACAGTGCCGGTTCTTACACGGTTACCTATACCGGTCCATGCGGATCCTTAGTATCAGCACCTGTAATCGTATCTATCAATCCGGTACCTACAGTAACTATCACAGGTTCTTTAGATATCTGCATCGGTAATCAAAACCTGCTTGACGCAGGTGCAGGCCATACAAGTTATTTATGGAATACCGGTCAAACTACACAAACCATTTTAATTGGTACTGCAGGAACTTATGCTGTAACAGTAACCAATGGTTCTGGCTGTAAGGCCACTGCAAGTGTAACTGCCAGTTATGTTACCTTAGCTCCGCCTACGATCACAGGAAATCTAAATTTCTGTACAGGTGGTTCAACAGTATTGGATGCAGGTGCAGGCTACGCCAGTTACCTGTGGAGCACGGGTGCTTCAACACAAACGATCACTGTTACAACAGCAGGTACTTATGAAGTTACCGTAACCAATGCAGGCGGATGTACAGCAAATGCTTCTGTGGTTACTTCCATTTTTGCACCTCCGGTTCCTGCAATTTCAGGAGCGCCAGGTTTTTGTGCAGGTGGATCAACAACCTTAACTGCTGCTGCAGGTTACGCATCTTACCAATGGTCAACAGGATCAACAGCACAATTCATTACGGTTAATTCTACAGGCACATACACTGTAACGGTAACAGATAATAATGGGTGTACTGGATCAAATTCAATTACTGTTTTCATATTTGCAAATCCTGCTCCTGTAATTTCCGGTACACTGTCCTTCTGCGGCGGTACAAGCACTACACTTAATGCAGGCCCTGGTTACAGCAGTTATTCATGGAGCACCGGTGCTACTACACAAACCATTGTTGTAAATACCGTAGGCACATTTACTGTTACGGTGATCAATGAAAATGGTTGTTCAGCATCTGCAAGTGTAACAACAACCAACACTGGTTCATTACCTGCAACTCCAGGTCCTATTTCGGGGCCTGTAATAAGCAGTTGCAATACAAGTGCTGTGGTTTATTCTATTGCAGCAGTTCCAAATACTTCGCATTATGTATGGACAGTGCCTTCGGGTGTAACCATTGTTAGTGGACAGAGAGCTACTTCAATAACTGTAAATTTTGGAGCTTCATTCCAGGGTGGAGATATTGTGGTAGCAGCTTCCAATGCATGTGGCCAAAGCCCATCCATCGTTCCAAGAAAATTATTTGTGCAGGCATTGGCCAATAACCCGGGTGCAATCACCGGCCAGTCAGCAGGCGTATGCGGACCAACAACAAAAACATACAGCATTGCGGTCGTGCCGGGAGCAATATCTTATACCTGGTCGGTTCCTGCTGGTGCCAATATTACCGGCGGGCAGGGTACTCCTTCAGTAACTGTTTCATTCAATGCAGGATTTACTTTTGGTAATATCTGCGTTACCGCTAATAATGCCTGTGGTAGCACTGCTCCTTCTTGCAAAATGGTGAGTGGAGTGTCGCCAATGCCAGGTGCTATAAGCGGGCCAACCACTGTTTGTAAGAACCAATCAAATGTAATGTATGATATAGCCCCTGTTGCAGGCGCTACATCTTATACCTGGACGGTGCCTCAATCGGCACAGATATCTTTTGGACAGGGAACAAGAAATATTGTAATGAAGATGGGAACCATGAGCGGAAACATTACCGTTAAAGCAAACAGTGCCTGCGGAAGCGGGGCTGTAAGAACACTGGCAATAACCGTGGCAAATTGTTTCTATGCTCCGCCAATTGTTACCATGAAGGAATTAAGACCGGTTCCGGAAGTGGTTTCAAACTATGGAGGTTCGGCAAATGCAGGAGGTATTTATTTTGAGTGGACATTAGGTGAGCCCCGTGTTGAAGCGATCAGCAAACCAAATTATTTATTCACCCAGGGATTTCACCAGCCGTTGGTTTATACCATACCAGTTAAACAAACAGATACCGCTATACTTGTTGCTTCTGATAAAATAAAGATCACAGTTTATCCAAACCCGATAAGTACGGTATTAAAAGTAAAAGTTGAAACGCCGGAAAGTAAACCCGTTGTATTGGAATTGGTAGACCTTAACGGTCGCCTGTTACAACGCAAAAATCTCACAACAGGGTTAATTAAAAACCTGGTTGAATTCCCGATGACAGGGTATATCGGCGGTTCTTATTACCTGATGGTAAGAGATACGAATGGAACGATCATAAGTACAGTTAAACTGGTTAAGGTAGATTAGTTTTTTATAATCAGGATTTAAAAACGGGGTTTTACCATTCATGCCGGTAAGATCCCGTTTTATTTTGTATAACCACATTGTTTGTATATTTAGAGTTGTATTTTAAAGAACAACATTTATCAATTAAGCAATCTATATGGCCAGATTTATTTTTACAGTTTTTTTCTGCTTGTTTGTTTTTGTATCCCAGGCGCAGCTTTTTACAAGCAGGGAAAACCTGAACAACTCTTGTGATAAAATAATGCAAACCCTGGTAGATGGCAAGCCTTCGGAAGCCATACAGTTATTCAGGAAGAACTCGGTGATGGATACTGTAACAATAAATAACATCGACAGGATGTTGAGTGAACAGATGACTACCATTCTGCCCTTTTACAAAAAACTAACCGGTTATGTGCTTGTTGAAGAAAAAGAATTAAAAAATATCCTGGCCCGCAGGCGGTACCTGCTTACGTTTGAGAATTATTTTCTCACGTTTGATTTTATACTGTATAATAATGGCACAGGCTGGACCGTTTCTAATTTCAATTATAAGGATGATCCAAAGGAGTTATTCTAAGGTTATAATGCTGAAAAACAGTGATCATGCTACAAGATTCCGAAGCTAAAAAAAATATTAAAGCAGGTAAGGTCATCTTTATCCTGAGTATTTGTGTATTGCTGTTCATTTGTTTTGCTTCATTTTTTGATGTTTATCATTTTGCATTGGTTGGGGCCATGTACGAGATATTATGGTTACCGATGATCGCCATGATATTTATTTTACCTGTACTGGCTTTTATTTTCTGGCGAAAAGATAAGTTTCGGTTCAGGTCAGTCTATCCAATGGTCATACTGATGTTTATAGTAGTTATCTGCCTGCTGCTGATCAGCGGTTGATAAAATAGGCGGGGTAACAGTATTTATATTTGTTTTGCATATCTTATAATAATAAACGTTATTCATAATTTTTTTAAATGAAGATACCCGTTGATGAAAATACCAGTTTGGAATTTTTACAGGTGATACATGCGGAGTCGCTGTATAATCTGGTAAATGCCAACCGTGCCTATTTGAAGATGTGGCTTCCCTGGGTTGATCATATGCAAACCGTTGCCAATTTCAGGCAGCATATTATTGAAACCAATAAAAGAGCAGCAGATAAAACCGATTATGGATTTGCCATAATCATGGATAAAAATATAGTGGGCCGTATGGGCATACACCACATTAACCAGCAGAATAAAACTGGAGAGATAGGTTATTGGCTGACAGATGTTATGCAGGGCAGGGGCATTATGAGTAAATGCTGCAAAGCCCTGGTAATGCATGGTTTTACCGTGCTTGATCTCAACCGCATCGAAATTAAATGCGGAGTAGGCAATAGTAAAAGCAAAGCCATACCTGAAAAACTTCAGTTTAAACAGGAAGGCATATTAAAACAGGCCGAATGGCTTAATGGAAAATTCATCGACCTGTATTTATATGCTATGCTTAAAGAAGATTGGATGAACAGGGATCAATAAATATTTTCATGTAAGCTATATTTTTGTTTTAAGCATACTGGCAAGAAGATCAAAATACAGCATTTTATTTTTTCCTGTAATCCAATAATTTCCAATACAAATGAGCTCGTTTCAATAAAAGAAAACTGGAAAAAAATTCTACAGCCTTTAAAGGATCTACTGGAAAAGAAACTTAAATATGCCTGATGATCAGTAAAGCACAATAGGTAACTCATGCTGGCGGCTGCCATCTTTGGGACTCGATTCAAACAGGATCAGCATGAGGGTAGAGTTCTCCCGCTTTTTTGCCACATCAATACTGAATGTAAAATTTCCCCATTCAGGGGCACCGGCATCAGTCATTTCAAAACCTTTTTTTAATTCATTGTGCCCATCTTCCACTACCCAGCTGATGTTGGCTTCAAATACCTGTGCCTTACCTTTTATTAAAAATTGATGTTCACCTGTTCTTTCAACAGTAACTTCTTTAAAGCGGGCATTGGCATATATTTTTTTGGCGGGTGGTTGTGCAATGGGCTCTGCAGGTTTAACAGCAGCAGTTGTAGCGGGCCGAACTTTTAGTGTATCGCTTTTTGTTGTTATTGTTTGTGTTTGCTGATCGGTATTATTACATGCTACTGTAAAAATACAAAGGAAGATGAGTACCTGTTTCATATTTATAGATTTGATGACTTGAACTATATTAATTATTTTGAAGCCTTAAAAATTCTTATTCTTGAAAGACCAGCATTATACATTTAACCGGCCCATAAAGATACTGCAGATTTTCAGCAATATACTCCGCTATGCCAAAGAAGATAAATCATTTGACAAGCGTAGGGAACGGCTTGCATGGCGCCCGGTGGAATCTTTGAACGGGTATGTGAAAGAAGGGGAGCTGTTTTTACCCTCAGGCATTTTAGAGCATGAAGCATTGAAGCGCTGCAACCTGATTACTATTAAGGACAGCCTGGCTCCTCCATTTAACTACATGGAAAGAATGGAAAGCAATGATTGCTTTGAACTTACTGCGCCACGCAAACTTGGCAATTTTAATATACAGCAGGCTGAAGAACTGGAACTGCACCTGCACTATAACCGTTTTTTTATTGGCATTCCAAAAAGAAACAATATTAAACTATGCAACCTAAGGCCAAATCAACCTGTTGAAATTACCATTAACGGAAAAACCGATTTTTCATTAACAGGCCGCAGGGACAGGGAATTTACAGAACAGCTTTACATCTTTGAATACCTGGGCGATTTTAAAACCTGCACGGTGCTTAAAGAAAAAGCAAATCCGGTGCTGAAACAAATTCCTGCGGAAAGAAAATTGGTGGATATGATAAAGCCGCTTTGGTAAGCATTCAGCTTCACAGTAATTGTTTTTCAAGTTCCACAAATCCCATGGCAGGAGTAAAAAACAATCTATAACCTTGTACTCATGAATCACCTGGTCTTTAAGTTCCATTTTGATCGACTTTGTTGTCACCCTATTTCTGTACGAAACATTATCAGCAAAATTCGTAAATTTATCTCCAAACAAAGTCTGCATGAAAAATTTATTACCATTTCTGTTGCTGTTAATGACTGTTATTTTTTTTACTGCCTGTCAAAAGGAATTAAATTTCGATGCCATTCCCGGTAATGGGCAGGCGGTTGGCACCTTAAAATCTACGGCAGGCACTTGTTTACCCAGTACTGTAAACGGCAGTTTTACAAAAGATTCTGTTTTAAAAGCAACTAACTTTATACAGGTTAATGCAGACATTACGGCTACTGGCACTTACTCAATTAAAAGCGAGACCATTGCCGGTTTTTATTTTGTTGGAACAGGCACTTTAACGAGTACCGGTAACAATGTAATAAACCTGGCAGGCAGTGGTACTCCCATTTCTACCGGTATAAAAACTTTTACCATAACCTTTGGCACAAGCATTTGTAAAATAGATGTAAATGTGGTTGCCGGCGTGGCACCAAATGCAGCATTTACCTATACCTGTGCCAGTACTACATTTGGCACCGGTGTTTACACAGCAGGCACTGCTGTAGGCTCACAACATACGGCTACACTCAATGTTGTTGTAACCACACCCGGCCCCTGGTCAATTACTATTGCAGCAGTAAACGGCGTATCGTTTTTAGGTTCGGGTACATTTTCTGCTGCAGGTAATGCGCAGGTAACTTTAACTGCAAGCGGCACACCGGTAGCAGCCAGTCCGCCGGCATATAATTATACGGTTATGGCTTCCACATCCAGTTGTACATTTTCAATAACCGTTGCTGCAGCAACTGCGCCGCCTAATTTAGATTATGTGCCGCAAACATCTTTCAGTAACTGGAGTGCAAGGTTGGTAGGCGGCACACCTGCAGATACTACTTTTGTACAGGTTAGTACCAACTCAAAAACATTTGGAGCCAACAGTTATAAAATTTTTGAAGTAAAAGATATGGGTGTACCCACCGATTCAATTTATAACCGCAAAAACGGCGGACTCTATTATCAATACATTGATGGCGACCTGGGCGTTTTAGCCAATCCCATCAACAAAGAATACCTGGTACTCGATTCTAATTTAGCGGTGAATGCAACCTGGACGGCCAATTTTGGTCCTAATGTTGCGATGGGATTTCCGCTTTCAAATATCCGGGTAGATGCACAAATATTGGCCAAGGGCGAAACCCAGACTGTTGCAGCCATTGTTTATAATAACGTGATACGGATGAAATATACTTATACCGCTACTGTTATTGGCCTGGGCGATATACCTGTGGCCGAAGAAGAAAGATGGTTTGCACGTGGTATTGGTGTAATACGTTCAAGTATTATTAACCTGATAAACCCTGCAACTATCATCAACGAAACTACAAGAGCCCAGATATTTTAATTATTTTTTTGTATCCTTCGAAACTTGCCGCAGGGTTGGTCTTTTATAATTGTCACCGAAGCCAATAGTGAACAGAAAGCTGAGCACATATTCTTCGCCGCTACATTTTGCCAAACTGACGCTGATGCACTCATTCGGCCCACTTTGCAATCTTCTTTAAACTGCCGATTTTCAATTTCTTTAAAGGAAATGTATACAGATTTTCTATTCGCCTGCCGTTTACTACTTGCGTTCTTGAAAATAAGAATATTTTATTTTTAAAGTCAATACCTGGGCAAAATTCTCCAATTTCTGTATTTACTTTGTCTCCTAAATTAAGGGGATAACTCCAGTTGCCTCCCTTATTGAAACTTATATATAAGTCTGTGTCGCCAAAGCTGTCAGCTCTGTCTGAAAAGAAAATTAAATAATCTTCATTAGGCGAAATGAAAGGATTTGATTCGTTTTTGTCAGTATTAATTGTCTTGCTCAATGGAATTGCTTTTCCGTATTTATTGTCAACAAAATAGCTTACATAAATATCGCTGCTTTGAATCCGTCTTGTAAAATAAATATTCCTTTTTAATGAAATTGTGGCATAAAACTCACTGGCATTTGTATTTATTGAATCTGATAGTTTCTCAGGTTTTGTCCAACCGGAAATTGTTTTTTGTGTGATATAGATATCAAAACTGCTTTCTTTTGAAGTTAGCGAGTTGAAAAGTATGCTATTCCCATCTGGAGAAAATGCCGGGTCGATCTGTTTAAAATTTGTGTCGGCAAAAAAAGCAAGCTCTGGTTTTAACCATTTTTCTTTCACTTTTTTTGATTGGTAGATATGCAAAGTGTCTCTGCCACCGAAAGATTTTACGTAGAGTAATTCTTTGCCATTAGAGGAAATAGTTAGTCCAAAAGCTTTGTTGTCGGAGATCAGGTTAGGCGCAAAAATTTCCACCTGACCAAACGAAATATTTGTAATGAGAAATGTTGCTGAAATAGTTGCTATATACTTTGCCATTTTTATTTTTGCTTTGCTGCTTTTAAGTATCAGTTAACGTTCGAGTATTTGCTGCAGGTGGGAGATTTTATAATGTCCCAACCGGTACTGCAGCTTGGTTTAGTTTATGAATTTGAAGATATGGACTTTTGAAGACTTTATTCGTTTAGCCGAAACTGCTGCTGATAGAGATCTGACAGCCGATTGTGCTCCAACGCCAAGCCCCAATTGCAGCAACACTCATGT
Organism: Chitinophagales bacterium; assembly: GCA_038257425.1. GTDB lineage: Bacteria > Bacteroidota > Bacteroidia > Chitinophagales > Chitinophagaceae > Ferruginibacter. The sequence continues at coordinate 14,975 of JBBSJI010000028.1, read as the reverse complement.
TAGCTGTTCGTGCGTTACTTACAGAATTTATTCAGTCATCCTTTACCGTTTTTATTTTTCCAGGAATTCAAAAAGATATTTTGCAGCTTCTTCTAACATAGGAAAATTTAAAACTGGTTCTTGGCAACGTTTCATATCAAAATGGCAAAGCGTGCCAAATGGGTTTCCTGCTGCATCTGTTATAAGAACTCCACAATAAGATACAACAGGAGTTATTATTATTCCTTTAACTCTTTTATCATTTTCTGCATCATTAATTTCTAACTTCCTCTGAGTTTGAACTAATGAGCAATAAGTAGCAGCCATAGGGGCATCTTCACCTTTTATCAATTTCGGGTCATAGCTATCATAAAGGGCTAGGTTACGTAATGTCTCGCCATCAAATTTGTAAACTCCCGTATACCGATGAGGAGTTCTACGATTTAAAAATCCTAAGGCATCATGTAAGCCTGAATTTATAAGTAAACTTTTAAAACATTCTACTGAGGAATTGAACCCGAGAGCATTATCCATTTTTTTCAATTACTTTGAACAAAACTAAAATATTATCTCCAAATTTTATACTGGTGATAGCATGACCGCCAACAAATAAATATACTCAATTGATTTTGCGGCGCAAACCATGAGCTTGACTTATAAAAATATACATAAAAAACAATATTAAATACGAAAGTCAAACTTCACGTAAGTTTCTGCAGTTGCATCTTTATCATTATTGCATGAGCCAATAAAAGGTATAAGCGAAATAAGGGGCATGATGAATTTCATGTTTGCATTTTTACTGAAGCTTACTTTTTCCTCCATTCAAAAATATCGAAATCGGTTATTAACCTGCAGGGCTTTCCTTTTGCATCAAAACCTATATAAGTTGCATAATAACCATCCTGGAAACCTGAACTGAAGACTGCCAGGTTATGATTGCCAAAATTGTACATGCCATATCTCCAGTTATTATGGCTGTGTTTTTTCATTTCTTTATAAACCGCTCCATTTTCCTTCAATATTTGATCCTTGTCCAAAACCTTATATGCTTCCGTGTCAATAAATAATCCTGACCAGGAATCTGTGGAATAACCTCGGATATCTGACAGGCCAAAGGGCAAGGCTTTTTGGCCTTCCTGCAAAGCCATTTCCCATTTTACAACGGGCTCATCACTAAAGCTTATCCTGGCAAATGCAACAACTTCTTCATCCTCCAGTTTAGCGATAGCAAGCTGTACAGAAAATTCACCGATGGGAAAGGACTGGGTAAAGGGAATGCCGTATTCATCAATATGCAGGGGATCGCAGGCAATGATGCGCCCGCTGACGATCTTTATTTTACCAATTGTAATTCCGTAACTGCTGAAGACTGAATTCCTGGTGGTGAGTATGGTTCCGTTAATAAAAGCGGATTCAAAAACCACAGGTCTTACATTAATTGTAGGCGGTCTTGTTTTGATGGTATCCAGTAAAGCTGTCGACGCTGTTGGTGCTGCCGCTTTTTTATCTATAGAACCATGCTTGCAACTAAAAAAAAGAAATGTAATTAAACTGGATTTTATAAAAGTTTTCATACACAAACTCTTTTTTTACAAACTCATTTCCCGACTTCGCTTGAAATGGGTTGGGCAAACTTCGACTTCGCTCAGTGCTGTTCGCCACCTTCGACTTCGCTCAGGATTATATACTCCTGTTACTATCAAAATTCTCCAGCTCTTTACTTACTGCATTTAAGAATGTAGAACCCAGGGCGCCATCAATAATGCGGTGATCATAACTAAGAGAGATATACATCATGTGGCGTATGGCAATGCTGTCGCCCTGCGGGGTTTCGATTACCATTGGCCGCTTTTTAATAGCACCCACCGCCATAATGGCTACCTGGGGCTGGTTAATGATGGGTGTACCCATGATGCTGCCGAAGGTACCCACATTAGTTAAGGTAAATGTGCCGCCGGTGGTATCATCGGGGCGGAGTTTACCGTTACGGGCGGCATTGGCCAGGTTGTTAACCTGTTTGGTAAGTCCGGTTAAATTTAACTGGTCGGCATTTTTTATTACGGGTACAATTAAGTTACCGTTTGGTAGTGCAGTAGCCATACCAATATTGAGGTCTTTTTTTACAATGATCTTATCACCATCAACACTGCTGCTGAGCCATGGATATTTTTTAATGCATTTTACAATTGCTTCGATGAACAGCGGTGTGTAAGTAATTTTTTCACCTTCACGTTTTTCAAAATCCTTTTTCACTTTCTCCCTCCACAATACCAGGTTGGTAACATCGCACTCGGCAAAACTAGTTACATGTGCTGATGTGTGTTTACTGTCAACCATATGCTTGGCAATGAGCTTGCGCATGCGGTCCATTTCTATCACTTCAACATTACCTGGATAGCTGTAAGCTGTTAGTTGTTGGCTACTAGCAACTGCCACCTGGTTGTTGTTTTCGTTTGCAGCACCAGGCTCTGTTTCCTGGCTAACAGCTAATGGCTTATGGCTAACTGCTTTATTTGCTACGAAAGCTAAAATATCTTTTTTACTAACACGGCCTTCCTGCCCGGTACCGGGAATATTTTCCAGCTCGGCCATGCTGATGCATTCCTGCTGGGCAATGTTGAGCACAAGGGGAGAGTAAAAGCGTATTTTATTATCGGACGACAGACCACCGACCACCGACGACGTGAAACCAACTGTTGTCTGTGGTCCGTTGTCCGTTGGCTGATAGGGTATTTCTTCCACCACTTTTGCATCTTCGTATTCGGGCTGCTTTGGTGCAGGTGCAGGTTGACTGTTTGAAACAGCTGCATTGGCGCCCACCCTTATTTTTGCGATAACAGTTCCAATGGGTACCACATCATTCTCTTTAAATAATATCTCTTCAATTACACCTTCGGCAGTAGAAGGAACTTCACTATCCACTTTATCAGTGGCTATATCCAAAACAGTTTCATCCTGTTTAATGGTATCACCTGGTTTTTTGTGCCATTTTAAAATGGTGGCTTCCATGATACTTTCTCCCAGCTTTGGCATTACAAGATCAACTAAACTCATTTGTATGTAATATTTTAGATGTAATATTTAATATTTGATCACCGGCATTGGTATTCCTGTTGAATATAGTTGTACAACAAAAAAGCAGGCAACTCATTTAAAGTGCCAAAGGTAAGAATAGTTATGTAAAACTTCTTTTACGGAAAGTGTTTGTAAATATCTTTCCGATGATCTATAGTGGTAAATTCTATGATTTCATTTTCGAGGTATAGTCCAATGCGGTAATCGCCTATTCTTATCCTGAAATACTTAGTTTCTCCTCTTAATTTTTTGAGATTTTTTATTTGAGACAGGGAATCTGCATTTTCAACCTCCAGGATGACTTTTTCTACTTTTTTACGGATAGTTTTAAACCGTAGGGAGCTGACTTGGTTAAGAAACTTATTGGTGAAGGCTGTTTTCATTTTTTCAGTGCATTCATCACTTTTTCTCTACTGCTGTAACCTGATTTTCTTCCCTCATCAATATTCTTTTTTATAAAGTAATTTTCCAGGTCTTTATCATCTATCTTTTTAAACTTCATGCCCATTTGTTTACTTAAATCCATAAGTAACTGCGAAGCTTTTTTTGAGCGGGATTTTATTAACAATGTTTCCATAATCAAATATAATTAATTCTTTAAAATAAATCAGCTTAATAAATTCAATGCATTAGTCTCAAAGTTGGCTGGCCACTATAACAACTTGTAATTATTCATCAGGCTCATATCGTGGCCTGACAATTATTGGGCAAGTATAAATTTACGCAGCAGATTCAAAGCAGTAGTAGCTGTTAATTGGATATTCCTCATGCGGTCGAACCGGAAATACAGCTTTTGTGCCTGCAGGTTTTCCTTATTGCCAATGGCTATCCATACGGTGCCTACGGGTTTATCGGCAGTGCCGCCATCTGGGCCCATAATGCCGCTTACTGCAATTACATAATCGGATTTGATATTTTGCAGTGCACCACTTGCCATTTGTAAAACGATCTCTTCACTTACAGCACCCTTTGTTTCCAAAATTGTTTTATCTACTTGCAACAGGTCTTGCTTGGCCTGGTAAGAATAAGTGACCACGCTGCCGTCATAGAATTTGGATGAGCCTGGTATGGCCGTGAGCAGGTGGGCAATATAACCGCCGGTACAGCTTTCGGCAGTGCAAACGGTTTTGCCATTTGCTTTTAATAATTTACCCAGCACATTTTGCATGGGTTCATCTTCATCCGTTACCAGGTGATCGGCAATAAGTGATTTCAGTTTTTCAAAAAGTCCGGTTATTACTGTATCCAGTTCAGCAGCATTATAACCTGTTGCTGTCAGGCGAAGCCTTACCATACCAAAGTTAGGGAGGTAGGCCAGTTTTATATATGGCGGTAATGCTTCTTCAAATTCCTGTATCAGCTCGGCTAAAAAACTTTCGCCTACACCGGCAGTTAATAATGTTTTATGTATGATGGCGGGGAATTTGAATTGCTGCAGAAGGGTAGGGATCACATCATCTGTCATCAGCCCTTTCATTTCATGCGGCACGCCGGGCAGGCTGATAAAAACCTTACCGGCCTTTTTAAATAACATACCGGGGGCTGTTCCTCTTTTATTCAGCAGCACGGTGCAGGTGTCTGGTACTTCGGCCTGTTTTAAATTACGGTCTATAATGGGGCGGTTAAGTTTGGTGAAGATGTCAATCACGTTTTGCCTGGCGCCTTCATCAACAACCAGCTTGCCATTAAAATATTTGCAAAGCAGGGGCTTGGTGATATCATCGGCTGTAGGGCCAAGGCCGCCGGTTATTAAAATGATATCAGCATATTTCTGTTCTTCATCCAGTGCGGTCCATATCTCATCCCACACATCACCCACTGCCACACGCCTGGCTACCCGTATGCCCCACTTATTAAGTTCCTGTGCCATCCAGGCGCTGTTGGTGTCAATTACCTGTCCTATTAAAAGTTCATCGCCAATGGTGATGATGGAAGCCTGTGTCATTAAAGTTGTTATGAGTAAATAAAAAGATAAGAAAAAATTTAGTCAAAAGATATTCCTTCGTAAATATCTTTTAATGAAATAGTGATATTTAGTCCAGTTGAGAATAAATTATCATCAATAGTTTTGTATTCGTGCAACTGCCAGATATTGATTTCATTTTTGCTGAATACTTCAATAGAAACAGCTAAAGAATCAACCAGGATATATTCTTTCAGGCTTTCAATATCTCTATACAATTTAAACTTTGTGCCCCTGTCATAATTTCTTGTTGATTGCGAAAGAATTTCAATGATTACAGTTGGGTTGGTTGCCGTATCAACATGTTCATCTGTTAATTCAGGTTCTCCACAAATGATTGAAATATCAGGATAAGTATAGAGTGTATTTTGCGGAATATGAATTCTTAAATCGCTTCCATACGGACGACACTCTTTTGCTTTAAGCTTTTGTCCAATATCTATAAAAAGATTTGAAAAAACTCTGTTGTGTTTTACCGAAGCCCCGCTCATGGCAAATATTTCACCCTGATAATATTCATGTTTTTCAGCAGCATCCCTTTCTGCTTTCAGGTAATCATCAGCAGAAATATAGTTGTATTGCAATGCCGGGTCATTCACTATATTTTCCATAATCAAATTTAATTCTTTTAGTTTTGATAAATAAATTATTTTGATAATGAAATTATTTTCAGCTGCGCTTTTATGTTTTGTCTACAGTTATGCTTTTACACAAACTGTAGAAGTAAAATTATTGAATGCGGTAAAGCAATTGGAAACAGATGCCCAGTTCAAACATGCATCTATAAGTCTGTATGTGGTAGAAAGTAAAACGGGTAAACTTGTTTTTGATAAGAATTCAGAAATGGGTTTGGCAACTGCCAGCACTTTAAAAGTAGTTACCAGTGTCGCCGCATTTGAATTACTGGGGAAGGACTACCGCTATAAAACAGATATTGGTTATGATGGGAAGATAGAAGGAAATAAACTGAATGGTAATCTTTTTATAACCTCATCAGGCGACCCTACATTAGGCAGCTGGAGATGGAAAAGCACAACGATGGATACCGTGCTGCAAAGAATTACCGCCCTGCTAAAGGCAAATAATATTACTATGATCACAGGCGATATTATTATTGATGACAGCAAATGGAGTACACAGTCAACCCCCCGGGGCTGGACCTGGGATGATATCGGCAATTATTATGGCGCAGGTGCAAGGGCATTGAACTGGCATGAAAATCAGTACGACCTTATTTTAAGAAGCGGAAAGAATTCCGGCGATCCCGTTGCCGTAGTGAAGACAGAACCGCCATTGCAGGCAACATTGATCAATGAATTAAAAACAGGCAATGCCGGCAGCGGCGATAACTCCATTATCTATTTACCAGAGAACGGCCACATTGGTTATGTAAGGGGTACAATTGAAAGTGGCAGGAATGCATTTAAAGTTTCCGGTGCTATGCCCAATGCAGTTCTATCTTTTGTAAAAGACCTTACTGACTATTTACAGAAGAGCGGCATCGCTTTTTCGGGCAGATCAAAAACGAATATTGATTATGTATTGAACAAAGAAAAAATGCCGGTTATTTCAAAAATATGGATGAGTTTTTATTCGCCATCGTTTGACAGCATCAATTATTATTTCCTGCAAAGAAGTGTGAACCTGTTTGGCGAAGCATTGGTAAAGACCATCACTTATGAAAAAACAGGAATTGGTTCTACAGAAGCAGGCATTGATCTGATTAAAGATTTCTGGAGTAAAAAAAATATTGAGCCATCGGCATTGAACATGATCGATGGCAGCGGGCTTTCGCCTGCAAACCGGGTTACTACCAATGCCCTGGTTACGGTAATGCAATATGCCCGTCAGCAAAATTGGTTTAATTCATTTTATTATGGGCTGCCTTTACAAAATGGTATTAAGATGAAATCTGGGTCTATAGGCGGTGTAAGAAGTTACACGGGTTATATAAAAAGCAAGACTGGTGTTGAATATACGTTTGCTTTTATCATCAATAATTTTGACGGCAGTGCAGGCACTGTACGTGAAAAAATGTGGAAGCTACTGGATATTTTAAAAGTCCCCTAGTCCCCCTTCGGGGGATTTAGGGGGCTTTTAAAATACTTTTTGTTACTTTCACCATTAATAAAACTAATAATCATGAGTGAACAAAATTATAAGAACCATAGCCGTATGGTGCCGGTATTTCATTACCTGGGCTATCTTTTATTAGCTGCCATTGTAGGCGGTTCTATTGTCAACCTGAATTATACCTGCGGTACAGGCGAATGTTTGTACACACCGATCCTCATCTGCCTCATAGCATTGGTATTAATGATATTGATGTGGTACAGCCGCTACTTTGCTTTAAGGGCGCAGGACAGGGCCATACGTGCCGAAGAAAATTTCAGGCATTTCCTGGTAACAGGTAAACAGCATGACAGCCGTTTAAGGATGAGCCAGATCATTGCCCTCCGTTTTGCCGGCGATGATGAATTTGTTGCCCTGTCTAAAAGAGCTGCAGATGAAAATATGAGTTCCAAGGAAATTAAAATGGCGATACAGAATTGGAAGGCGGATCATAATAGAGTGTAATACAAAATCAAAATTCAAAAGTAAAAAGTCAAAAGTCAAAAGTGCCTGCACTGTTAAGCTCTTTTTTTGATTTTTGACTTTTGAATTTTTACTTAACAAAATAGCCTTCTAATTTCTCCCTCAACACATCCGGCATATTACAACGCTTCATGGTCTTTGCATCTACAAAGAACAAACTTACTTCACCCGTGTTGAGTAATTCATCCTGCTCATTAAAGATCTCGGCATGGAAAACGATCTTGAAATGCGTGGGCATTTCTCTCAGGGTTGTTTTTACCGTGATGAGATCATCATATTTTGCCGGACGCAAAAAACGGCTGTGTATCTCCACCACCGGCATGATGATGCCCAGTGCTTCTATCTCTTTATATGTATAGCCGATCTGGCGTATGGCTTCTGTACGGCCTATTTCATAAAACTGGGCATAGTGCCCATAATACACTACACCCATCTGGTCGGTGAGTGCATAATGTATCCTTATCTGTGTTTCGGTTATGAACATCTTAATCTTCGGTTTCCTGCTTTATTTCACTTGTAACGGTTTCTTCTTCAACAATTATTTCTTCGTTACTCAAATGATTTGAAAAATAATCTGAGATTGGCCTGGCAAACATCAATAGAACAAGTGGCAGTAAAATATTTAAAATTAAGCTTGTCCAGGCAACCGGTCTTGAATCTTCAAATACACCAAGTACACCCCCGGGCATTTTTTCTTTAAAACTATTAATGACTGCAGTTAGCAATGGAGTAAGGTTATCGAGTAACATGTAAATTCCAATAACCAATAACAGGATATGTAACAGATCATTGGGGTTACTTAATATTTTAACGCCCGTTTCAAGATCGGCCTTTTTATAAAGAAAAGCGGTAATCTTGGCTGATTTGGTTATCAATAACCAGCAACAAATAACCTGTAAGCCTACAGCAGCAACAATTGTGAGCGTTGCACCATAGTAAGCATCATTGCCATATCCTCCACTAAATATCCAGGAAAAAATGCCCCAAAGAGAGCCGATTATGTATTGTAAAGCAACAAAACCAAATACAATACCGATCAATACAATACTTAATTGCAGAACATTAGCTTTCTTCATAATTGTTACTAAGTTATTACTTGCCGATCATGCTGTCCACGCTTACCCTACCTGCTCCAACCAATAACAAAACTACATAACTGGTAAGGTATAAGGTTGCTATTTCCCCATCACCAAAAACATCACTGTTATGGGCTTTAAAAACCATAACGCAGGTTGCAATGATCAGGGGTATAACTGCCAGCCTCGTAAATAAACCGAGGATGAGGAACATGGAGCAAAAGAATTCAGCAAAGATCAGTAATGCAAGGGAGAAGGAACTGCCCATGCCCAAAAAATTCATGAACTTGGGTTCCAGCGTAGAGAAGTTTTTCAGCTTTTCATAACCATGCATCATCATTAAAATGCCAACACTTAATCTTAATAAAAACAAGGCCGTATTAAATGCGCCTGCAGAATACTTTGTTGATAATAATTTTCTCATTGTGAATTGTTATTGTGGTTTTAATTTTAAAATTAACTGTTATAAAATTAATTAATCAGTTTTATTTATCATTTCATTAACAGGGAAGTAAAATTACATTCGTTTTTTTTACATGAATTATCCACTTGTTAACAATCGTTTGGAATGATGTTTGTAATAGATGTGTAATCAATTATTTTTGCAACCGGTAAAAATACACGAACCAACTACCATGATAAAACACAAAATCATTGTGCTGTTTTTTATTGCAGCGATTTCTTTTCCCGCTTTTTCACAAGCAACCCACGCCATCACAGATCCCGAAAAAAAGTTTAAAGACGCCAAAGAGCTTTTTGTTACACAACAATATGCCCTTGCCTATCCTTTATTTGCGGAATTAAAATCCAGTTACCCTGATAATACTGCAAGTAACCATGGCTACCTTAATGAGGATGTGAATTATTATTACCTGGCCTGCCAGCTAAAATTGAATCAGCCCATTGCCGAGCAGGATGCAAAGCATTATATCAATGTAGTGAGCAATGAGCCCCGCCGGCAGTTACTGAGTTACCATCTTGCCCGCTATTATTTTGTAAAAGAAGATTATAATAATGCCATCAGTTATTTTGAAAGGGCCGGGCTTGATAATTTAAGCAATGAAGAAATTGCCGATTCTAAGTTTGAGAAAGGCTATTCTTATTTTATGCTTAAGCAGTTTTTAGTGGCTAAGCCTTTGCTGGATGAGGTTCACCAGATGGAGGATAACAAATATTTTATTCCTGCAAATTATTATTATGGGGTGATAGCCTACCAGGAAAAAAATTACAATGATGCATTGAAGGCATTCAAACTGGTGGAAACACAGGAAGAATATAAAGGAGTTGTACCCTACTTTATTGCCGAGATCTATTATTTCCAGGGAAAAAAGGATGAAGCACTTCGTTATGGTGAGAGTGTACTGGGCAGGGGAGGCACTTTGTTCTATCAAAAGGAAATGAACCTGCTGATAGGCCAGCTCTATTTTGAAAAAAAGAATTATCAGAAAGCCTTACCACTTTTAGAAGCTTATGTAAAAAGCAGCGACAAAGTGAGTAAGGAAATATTATATGAATTAAGCTATGCGTATTACGACGCCGGCAAGCTGGATAAAGCGATCGAAGGTTTTAAACAATTAAGCACCGAAAAAGACAGCATGGGCCAGAACAGTATGTACCTGCTGGGCGACAGCTACCTGCGTACGAACCAAAAAGCCAATGCCCGTACAGCTTTCCAGTACAGTGCGTACAACAGTTCCAATAAACTGCAGCAGCAGGTTTCCCGTTTTAATTATGCCAAGCTTTCATACGAGCTGGGTTACCAGGATATAGCCTTGAAGGAAATGAAGAAGTACATCAATGATTATCCCAACAGTGAATACGATACCGAGGCTAAAGAGATATTGGTAAGCCTGATGGCCAATACCAATAATTTTGCGGATGCCTTACAATTATATGAGTCATTTGAAAAGCCAACTGCATCCTTGCAAAAAGTGTATCCACGCATTTTGTATGGCCGGTCAGTTGAACTGATCAACGACCAGCAATTAAAAAGTGCAGATGAACTGCTAACTAAAGTTTTGGCATTACCAAATTCTGCTGTAACACCCTATGCTCATTTCTGGAAAGGAGAAATAGCCTACCGTAATAAAGATTATGATCTAGCCATCAGGCATCTCAATTTTTATTTACAATCAAATGTGCCTTCAGCAGGAGAGGCCAACAGGGCAGCAGCCAATTATAACTTGGGATATAGCTGGATGTACAAAGAAAACTATACTAAAGCCCTTGGATATTTTGAACATGTTGCAAAATCAGTAACTGTAACCTCGCCCGCTATGGAGCAGGATGCTTATATACGCAGTGCCGATGCCTATTTTATGAATTCGGATTTTAGCAAGGCAAAAAGTATGTATGACTTTGTGATCAGCAATGCACTGCCTCAAAGTGATTATGCCATGTTCCAGAATGCATTGGTAGCAGGTGTAAAAAGCTCTACCAATAAGATAAATACGCTGAACCAGATGATCAGGCAATATCCAAACAGCAGCCTGCTGGCAGATGCCAATATGGAAATTGCACAAACCTATATTGATGATGAAAAATTTCTTTCCGCCGTACCATTCCTTACCAATGTATTGAACGATCCCAATGCTGGCGGTTTGAAACCCAAGGCCTATTTAAAATTAGGATTGAGTTATTATAATGCTGATAAGTATGATGATGCATTGACCAATTACCAGGCACTGGTACAAAAATACCCGCAGTCTTCCGAAGCTGATGAAGCAACCGACATCATGAAGAATATCTATATAGAAATTGGTAAGCCCAATGAGTATATAGAAATGATGCGCCGCAGCGGTAAAAGTATTTCAGTTAACGAGGCAGATTCTTTAACCTACACTTCAGCTGCATTAAAATACAATGCTAATGATTGCAATGCTGCGCTTGCAGGATTTAAAAATTATTTGTCGAGGTTCCCCGACGGGGCCTATGTACTTGAAGCCAATTATTTCAGCGCTGAATGTTATAATGGCGCTAAAGATTTTCAAAATGCATTGACCGGCTATGATTATGTGAACAGCAGGGGCCTTAACCGTTTCTTTGAAAAAGCAACGCTTGAAGCAGCCCGTATCAGTTATTTTGAACTGAAGGATTATGTAAAAGCAAAAAAATATTTCGAATCTTTAATAAGCGGATCCATCAACCCCGATAACCGGCTGGAAGCATTGCGTGGGTTGGTACGCACTTATTACCAGTTAAAAGATTATGCACAGGCTAATGCAGCAGCAAAAGATCTTTTAACCCGAAAAGGACTTAGTACAGATGACAGGTCTATCGCTTTCCTGGTACTGGGTAAATCGCAGCAGGTGAATAATGATTGTGTTTCTGCCATTGGTTCATTTAAATCAGCTGCAGCTATTAATAAAGCGGCATGGGGCGCTGAAGCCAGGTACGAGATCGCCAATTGCCAGTTCACAACAGGCAATATTACAGCTGCTGAAAAATCGGCACTGGCTGTAATTAAAGAAACAGGATCCTATGATAACTGGGTAACCAAAAGCTATATTTTGTTAGGTGATATTTTTATGCAGCAGAAAGATTACTTCAATGCAAAAGCTACCTATGAAAGTGTGGCAAAGAATTCTGTGATACCTGAACTGAAGAATGAGGCACAGCAGAAATTAGACAAGGCGATACAGGAAGAGAAATCGACGAGTACAGTTGAAGGCAATTAAATTAACCTATCCTGAAAAAAACAATCCCGATAGCTATCGGGACAAAAACAAAATAAAAGAAATACAATGATCAATATTCCATCATTACCCGGTTTAATTGTAAAGAAAAAGCTTGTTGCATTTACCTTGTTATCCGGCATATTCTTCCCATTAATTTCTTTTGCGCAAAAAGATACACTGAAAAAGAAATCAACCATCGATATCAATTCGGCTTATAAACCCGTATTGCGTAATGCAGTAAAGATCAATTTCTCCGCATCGCATATTACGGCTGATACAACCGTTCCGCCGCTGACCTATAATATTCCGGCGCAGAATTTATTCTTTTCGTACCAGCCTATACCATTGAATCCGCTGGCCCTGCAGCAGGATACCAATCTTTACCTGGGATTAAGGAATTTTGTAAAAGTGGGTTATGGCAGCCTTTCAACGCCATATGTAAATGCAGGCTTTAGCTTTGGTGATGGCGAAAGATTTTTAGCAAATGTATATGGCAATTATATTTCATCAAAGGGCAAATTATTGTACCAGGATTATTCAAGGCTGCACATAAAAGCTACGGGTAGTTTATTCCTGCCATCAAATGAAGTGTATGCAGATGTGAATGTAAGGATGAGGGATAATTTTTTATATGGCTATGATACCAGCATTTACAAGTACAGCAAAAAAGATGTACGCCAGCAGTTCCAGGATTTTTCTGCAAAGATCGGCATACGCAATACCAGGGCAGGAGAGTACAGTATCAATTATAACCCCAGTCTGGAAGTAAGCAATTTTATGAACGTTAATAAGCTTACCGAAACCTCTTTCCTGTTATCGGTACCTGTTGAAAAACAGTTTGGCGAAGCATTCGCATTTAAGGTTGAAGGAAGGGCTGATGTAACGCAATACAGCACCAGGAACCAGCCTTTGAATGTAAAGCTCAACAATAATGTTTTCCAGGTTGCACCATCATTGGTTTTTTCAACACCACGTTTCAGTATCAATGGCGGAATAATTCCAACATGGGATAATGGTAATTTTGTGTGGCTGCCTAATGTATATGTCGAAGCTTATATCAAGGAAAATGTTTTTGCTTTCCAGGCAGGATGGGTAGGACGTTATATTAAAAATACGTACCGCAACCTGTCGGAGATCAATCCTTATTTAAAACCATTCACATCGCAGCTGAATACCAAGGAAGTTGAATATTATGGAGGCATAAAAGGAACCCTGGGCAAACATTTTAACTTTAATGTAAAGGCCGGCTATGTTACTTACACCAACCTGCCTTTCTTTATCAATGATACGGCAACAGATAATAAATCCTTTGTGATCAGCAACGAGACCAAGGTTAAAAATTTTAGGGTGCATGGTGATGTAAGTTTTGTAAGCAAGGAAAAATTCACGGTAACTGCAGGCTTAACGCTGAACGGTTATACCGGTATGCAATACAATGCAAGGGCATGGCATACTTTACCGATGGAATTCACGAGTTCGTTACGCTGGTGGGCATTTAAGCAGGTATTGCTGAAAGCAGATTTCTATGCATTCGGCAAACAACATTACCTGGAGAAAGGTAATATCAGCAGCGTGCTGGCGCCCGGCTCTGATCTTAGTGCAGGTATCGAATTTAAGATCAATAAAACATTCAGTGCCTGGATGGATGTAAATAATATCTTCAATACAAAATATGAGCGCTGGAATAATTATCCTGTGTATGGACTGAATTTGATGGGAGGAGTAAGGGTGAATTTTTAAGCACCTCACCCCAACCCCCATCCGACCGGTCATCCGGGCGGGCCTCTCCAAAGGAGAGGGAACTCGAAGTTGGGGGTTCATGAAAAAAAAATACCCTCCTAAATTTCCTTTCCCCTTGATGGAGATAGGGGGGCTTTTTCTCTATCTTTGCTCTAATGCAAAAACAGATCGCTTCTTTTCTTTTCCAGCATAAAACCTGCCCCTTACCGGGTATAGGTACTTTAAAGATGCAGCATACCGGGGCATTGAGCGATTTTACCAATAAAACCATCGCAGCGCCAACAGCAGGGATCCGGTTTGTGCATACCGATACCGATCCTTCAGCATTACTTTATTACCTGGCTGCAACAACAGGCGGAAGCACATATGAAGTAACAGAAGGGCTCGATCATTTTTGTGATAACCTGAAAAAGGAACTGGCAGCACAACAACAGGTTGCTTTACCGGGTATCGGCGTATTCTATGCTGATGTGGCAGGCAAGATCAATTTCACGGAAGAAACATTACCGGCCTCTTTTGTACAGCCTGTATTTGCTGAAAGGGTAATTCATCCCAATGAAGAACACGCCATTTTAGTTGGAGATAAAGAGAGTACCAATACGTTAATGACAGAAATGCTGGCACCAAAAGCAGAGACCAGAGAGAACTGGTGGATATGGGCCATTGTACTAGGCCTGGTTGCCATAACCCTTATCATGCTTTATTTTGCTATGTCGAATGATGCATCTTCTTTTGGAAATGCCATAAAAATTTAACCCGTTCATGATCCATTATACCAGTTGCCCGGTCTGTAACAGCACATCTATTCAGCAACAGCTTTCTGCAAAAGACCATACTGTTTCTCAAAAAGAATTTTCCATCTGGCAT